>JAGCRY010000169.1 GCA_017964465.1 Bacteroidales bacterium
CCAGGGATACGCATCAACGGACTGTTGCCCGCCGACATCAAAGGTCTGCGCACAATCCTCAAGGATGAGGGCTGCATAGACAGTGAAAACAAATTCACCGACAAAGATAAGGCGATAGCCCTCGATGACGTTCAAACTAATTTGGCAAAAAAGAACCGTACACAAAAAAAAGCCTCAGCCGACATATTAATATGTGTCGTCAAAAACAAATACCTCCTTGCAGACGCAAAGTTCAGACAGGAAAAAGTTGATAACCTCGACAAGAAAGAACTCAATAGCAAACTTAACGACTCAAAAAGCCTCATCCAAAGTGATGAATTTCAGTTTATGAACGCCTTTTATGTCTTGTTCAAAGGGAAAATCCTCACAGACACCGCCCGAAGAAAACTGAAACAAATGTACAAAAACAGCCCACTGTACCGTTTCCATACTGCAATAGAGTTCCATGAGTTGTTTGAATGAATCCATATACGTTTTTTTCGGGATTTTTATGAAAAAACAAAAAAAATATCCAACTTCCAACTTTTTTTTTTATATTTGCGCCGTGCTAACCAACCAACTTTCAACTATGAAAAGTTTTAAAACATTTTCCATCATACTTGCCGTGGTCGTCGCTTGCTTTGCGGCGGGATGCGGTAGTGGTGTGTTCGGCGAAAAAATCGACGAAGGCGTAATTACATACAGGCTCGAATACCCCAAAGACAACAAAAAAAGCCCGCTCATCGACTTGCTCCCTGAACAGATGACACTTTCTTTCAAAGACGACAAGTCCTCAATGCTCATCAAAGGATACGCAGGATGCTTCAGCATGCAGTGCGTCAGCGACTATAAAAACAAAAAAAACACCACATTGCTCTCCATTGGACTGTGGGAAAAATACATGCTCGAGACTCAACTCGGCGACACTCCTTTTGAAACAAGTTCAATGTCAGACCTCGAAGTCAAAGTGACAACCGACACAATGAGCGTATGCGGCTATAAATGCACAAAAGCCATCGGACACAGCGACAACTGCGAACGCGACTTCACATTCTGGTTCACAAAAGAAATCGACAACAAGAGTGCAAACATGATTTCCCCCGCCCAAAACATCAAAGGCGTGCTAATGCAGTTCGACATCGAGATGATGGGCGTCTATATGAAAGCAAAAGCAATAGAAGTATGCCGACAGGAAGTGCCGGACGACGCATTTGAAATTCCAAGCGGCTACGACAAAGTCACACGAAGCGAACTCGAAGACGTAATCCGCCGCTACAGTTTCGATTCGACAGCAAAATAAACTCCTACTTCACATCAAAATAATTCTCCATCGCCGACAGTGCGCCATAGTCCGTACAATCGACTGTGACAGGCTGAACGGCTATATAACCGTCTTCCAAGACGTATGAATCCGTGTCCACGGACTCCGGCTCGAGATTGTGATACTCGCCGGTGAGCCAGTAGTAAGGACGCTTTGTGGACGGATGGTAGTTCCTCACGAAACTCTCTATCCACTCTCCCCTACTCTGCCTTACAACCCTGATGCCCTTTATCTCATTTTCGGGAAGGTTTGGAATGTTCACATTTAGGCACAGGAAAGGCAGCGACTTAATGTTCTCCACAATCCTCTCAGTTATCATGGCTGCATAATGGGCGGCGGCGGCGAAATCCGCGTCGGAATTGAAACTCAAAAGTGAAAAGCCCACAGACGGTATGCCATGAATTGCGCCCTCCATGGCTGCTCCCATCGTCCCAGAATAGACAATGTTGATGCTTGAGTTTGAGCCGTGGTTAATGCCTGAAATTATCAGGTCGGGTTTGCGGTCCATAATCCTGAACAGCGCAATCTTAATGCAGTCCGAGGGCGTGCCGGTGCATTTGTAAGCGCGGTCGGCGTCCTCAAACTTTGATACCGTGTACCATAGCGGCGCATCAAGCGTCACAGCGTGGCTCTTGCCGCTCTGTGGCTTGTCGGGCGCAACGACAACAACCTCGCCAAACTCATGAATCGCCTTCACAAGCTCGCGTATGCCCTTTGCAAATATGCCGTCGTCGTTTGTCACCAATATCAACGGCCTTGACGATGTCTCCAATGTTTCTTCCATATTCCCAAAAATTTTTCACAAATATATACAATATTTGAAAATAAATTCCTAAATTGCGCACAAATTTTTATGCAACTAACCTAACTTTAAAAAAATTTAAACGAAAAACGCATAACATGAAAATTAAATATCTCATGGCGGGCGCATTGCTTGCGCTCTCACTGACTGCCAAGTCAACCGCCGACGACAACCGGCTCTCAGCCATTCCAAACTCCATGGAAACATCAATCATCAACGGCTACGACTATGCAAAGGCATGGAAGGAGGTTGACAAATACGACTCCGACCGTCAGCCCTCCATGGCGCTCAACAAAGTCAAGGAGATACGCGAGAACGCCTTGAAGGAAAGCAACTACCAGCAAGTCTCACGCGCCTTCATCTACATCATTGACTACACAATCCAAGTCGGCGAGGACAACCAATGGAAGGAAGAAATAAAACTCCTCAAAAAAACCTCATTCGAAGCGCCGGAAGCCCCGCGTGCATTCCTTAACTTCCTCCTCGGCCGCTACTACCAGGCATACAAGGAGGCCAACTCCTTCAGGTTCCGAAACCGCACCGACGTCGAGAACGACCAGAGCGACGACATGGAGACATGGAGTTTAGAAAGGCTCAACCGTGAAATCTCCACATGCTACCGCAACGCCGTCTCCTCACCGCACACCACCCAACGCACGCCGCTCTCTCAATGGAATGAGGCGATAGCGACTGTGACACAACGCAGCAGCGGAAACATCACTTGCACAAACCTCTACGACTTCATCGCATGGGGAATCATCGAAAACTACTGCAATCGCACCAATGATAACAGCGACTTCAGCCATCGCGACATCGAGCTTGTCAGCGACGCTACGAAATTCATGAACTTCAAACCCACAAACACCGACACGTGGTCTATTGAAAATTTCAGGCTTGAACTCTACCAGGAGCTCCTGCGCTCCCACCAGAACGACAAGACACCTCTCCCATACGTTTTCACAGACCTCTACCGCCTGAGCTACTACAATACGAAAAGCGTCAATGAAAACGCGCCGGAAACATACCTCAAGGTCTTGGAGTCCATGAAAAACAAATACCCCAACGACCCCGAACTCGCGCCCGCAATCGCTTTCCACATCGCTGAAGCATACAAAAAGCAAAACCGCCTGAAAGAGGCGCACAACATCGCGGCGGAGACTTTCAAGAAATTCCCAAAATCCACAACTCACTACAGCGAGGCTTGTGACGCGCTTGCGAAACAATTGGAAATCAAGCGTTTGTATTTCTATGCGGAAGAATACGTGCCGGAAGACAGCCCGTTTGTAGTGAATATTAACTACACAAACATCCCCAAACTCTATCTCCACATCTATTCCGTCACAAACCTCGAAGCCTACAAACACAACACATACGACCGCGTCGAATACATCCAAAAGAACCTCACGGAGATAAAGCAGCAGACAATAGACCTCATAGACAACCACGACTACAAAAATCTCAACTCCGAGTTCATACTTGATGGGCTGCCATACGGCCACTATGTGATACTCGGCAGCAACGACCAGAACTACATTCCAAACAAATCTGACGTCGTGGCTTACCTTCTCGTCCACTCAACAAACATCAACGTCGTTTCACAGCTCGAGACCTTCGGCAGAAAACGCTATTATGTACTCAATAGAACCACAGGCCGCGCAATCTTAGACGCAAAGGTCTCCTTCTATTCCAATGAAAGGCTGATTGACGAACAGACAACGGACAACAACGGCACCGTGCTCTTCGACCTCAAAAAACTCAAAAGCACATGGGGGCACAACGTCACAGTAACCACAAACGACGGAAAGACTGTGGAGTTCGACAACTATTCCAGCTACCACACGGAAAAAAACAACGCCGAACACACCTCAGCAATATTCACAGACCGCAAAATCTACCGCCCCGGGCAGAAGGTTTATTATAAAGTCATCATCTACAACACAGACCACAAGCAGGCGGACGTAATACCGAACCACAAAACCACAATCGAGTTCCTCGACGTCAACACAAAAGTCATCGCCATAAATGAAACGAGGACAAACGAATTTGGCAGCGTGCATGGCGAGTTCACCATACCCGTTGGATTGGCAAACGGCAAATTCTTCATACATGATACCTCCACAGGAGACTTCCACGTCATCAATGTCGAGGAATACAAACGCCCAACCTTCGAGGTGAAAATGGAGACGGCGGCGGGAGAAATAAAGCTCAACGACAAGATAACCGTCACCGGCAACGCCGCGACCTACGCCGGCACAAAGGTCTCGGGCGCAAAGGTTCGCTATGAAGTCACACGCATACCCGAATGGCGCGGATGGTGGTTCTGGAACAACCGCACAAGCGAGACAGTCATCGAAACCGGCGAGACGACGACCGACGACGATGGAAATTTCTCAATATCTTTCACAGCAAAACCCGACGTGAACGCCAAGAACGACGCCTATCTCGTCTATAACTACCGCACGACCGTCCATGTGACCGACGTCAGCGGCGAGACTCGCGACGCTTCTCGAATCGTGTCGGCGGGCTATCGCAGCATGTTCATCTCCACGTCGCTTCCGACTGGATTCCAGGTCATGGAAAAGACAAAACTCGATTCTATAAAAATCTACAGCGAGAGCGTGAACGGCTCGCCGATAAATGCGAACTTGAGCGTCAAAATCTCACGCCTACAAAACTTCGACAAACCCCGCATGGCAAAACACTGGTCTTCATGCAACGACCCGCTCCCGTGGCTCACTCGTGAAATGTGGGACAGCAAAATCCCAAACACTGAGTTCTCCCTCTCTGACAACAACCTCGACAGCCTTTCCATCCAAAAGGCGATAAAAACCGTGAACGTCAAGTGTGACAACGGCGAAGGCATCCTTGACCTCCAGATGCTCAAGAAAGAAGGCTCGGGACACTATTTAGTAGTAATTTCGGGCAAAGACCGCGAAGGACGCGCCGTGGAATACAAACGCCGCTTCACCCTCTACAGCCCCAATGACAAAATCACCGACATAAACCGCGTGTTCTTCTTTAACACTGAAAAATCTTCATACCAACCGGGCGAGACCGCCATCGTGAACGTCGGCTCCGCGCTTGAGAACTTGATTGTGAGGTATCAGGTCAAACTCGATGACGAAATCCTTCAGCAAGGCACGCTGTCGCTCTCAAAGTCTGTGGAAAAAATCACAGTGCCGATAAAAGAGAACATGCGCGGCGGCATTACCGTGATGATGTTCTTCATGAAGAACAACCATTTTGAATACCACTCCGAAAACATCAACATCCCATACACAAACAAACAGCTGAATGTGAAGTTTGAGACGTTCCGCGACCGCCTCTACCCGGGCGACACGGAAACATGGAAAATACGCATCACCGACTACAACAAGAAACCCATCAGGGCAGAATTTGCAGCCACGTTGTTCGACGCTTCACTGAACACGCTCGCACCAAACTCGTGGTATATGAACCCATATTACGGCAACTCTTCATACTACAATTTCTCCCCAGAAGTCAACAGAACGACAAGCACTGCTGTCTTCACGAGTGATAATAACAGAGGCAAATACGTGAACATATCAACCACCCACCCCAGCCTCAACTGGTTCGGACACGCGCCGAGGTTTGGAAGGCGAGGATTCTATGACGAACAAATCCTCTACAGCGTCGGCGCTGTCAATGAACGCTCCATCCAAAAAAACGACATAGTTGTCATTGAGGACCACAAAGCCGTGATGGACGATGTGGCTTTTGCAGAAGAAATGGAAGACGAAGAAATCCCGATTACGAGACAAGAAGCCATGGATTTTGAATCCGGAGACTTCCATAAATCCAGCAACGAACCAGACTTCTCAAACGCTGAAATACGCACAAACTTCGCCGAGACCGCTTTCTTCAAACCCGACATTGTGACGGACTATAACGGCGACCTGTTCGTCGAGTTCACAGTGCCGCAGAGCATCACACGATGGAAAATGCTCGGCATCGCCCACACAAAGGACATGGCTGTCGGAACCATCACAAACGAACTCGTCACAAACAAGGATTTCAGCATCATTCCAAACCTTCCACGCTTCATGCGCTGCGGAGACAGCATCGAAATCCCCGTGAAAATCAGCAACCTCGGCGACAATGACGTTGTGCGCGGACAGATAAAAATGGAAGTCCTCGACGTGGAGACGATGAGGCCGATAAAGGGCTTTAAGATTTGGGAGCCGCTACAGGCTTTTGAAGTGTTCAAGGGCAAGACCGAATCGACGAAATATGTTGTCGAAGTTCCCCAATATGAAAAACCCGTCGCAATCCGCATCGTCGGCGTGAGCGGCGTGCACAGCGACGGCGAGCAGCACATCGTCCCAATCCTCACCGACAAGACGCTCGTGACTGAGGCTATGACGCTTTCAGTGCGTGGAAACGAAACAAAAACATTCGAGTTCAAAAGCTGGACAAACAACAACTCAACAACCGCTATCGACCACAGCCTGACGCTCGAATATTCCTCAAACCCCGCATGGTACGCTGTAAGTAGCCTTCCATGGCTCTCGCAGAACCCATACGAGTGCTTTGAACAGACGTTCTCGAAACTTTTTGCAAACTCGGTGTCCGAACTCATCATCGACAACAACCCCGCAATACCCTCAATCCTCTCAGGATGGCTCGCGAAGAACAGCCAGGCTCTCACGTCGCCGCTCCTGAAGAACCAGGAATTGAAGAACTTGCTCATTGACGAGACTCCATGGGCAATAGACGGCGAAAACGAGACCGAGCGCATGCACAACCTATGTAACCTTCTCGACGAGCAGCGCATCGTCGCTGAGAATGAAAAGTTCATCAAGAAACTTGTTGAAGGTCAGCTGTCCTCCGGCGCATGGCCCTGGTTTGCAGGAATGCATGAAAGCCCATGGATTACGCAGCACATCACAGCCGGCTTTGGCAAACTCCGTCATATCGGCTTGGACATTAACAAAGACCCGCGCATAACAAATATGATTGACAAATCAATCCGCTATCTCGATGAATACACCGCAAGTCTGTATGATGAGATAAAGAGACTAAAACAAACACCCGGTTTCTTCGGCTTCCAATATCTCTACATGCGCTCATTCTTTCCCGAATACAAACTCACACGCGCCAAGGAGGTTTACGACTACACGCTCCAATACGCCAAGGACCACTGGCAGGAGTTAGGGCTATATTATCAGGCTGTCCTCTGTACGGTCATGAAGCGCACCGGCAATAATGAAACCGCACAAAAAATCATCGCTTCCCTGAAAGACCGCGCCCGCAAGAGCGACGAGTTCGGAATGTTCTTTAATGAGAACGTCAATGGATTCCTCTGGCATGAAAACAACATTGAAACTCAGTCGGTTATCATCGAGGCGTTCGATGAAATGGGCATGAAGGACGAAGTTGAGGAACTGAAAATTTGGCTCATCAAAAACCGTCAGTCAAACCGTTGGAGCACCACAAAGGCTACGACCGAGGCTTGCTACGCTATGTTCCTGTGTGGAAACCAGATAGAAGCCGACGAACCGCTCTGCAAAATCATCATTGGCGGAAAGAAAGCCGACACGAAGGACGCAGAAGCCGGCACTGGTTATTTCAAACAGTCATGGCAAGGTCGCGAGATGAACAAGTCGATGGCTAAAATCACCGTCTCAAACCCCAACAACCACATCAGCTACGGCGCGGTTTACAGGCAATATTTTGAAGACATGGACAAGGTTGTCGCCGCCGACAACAAACTCCAAATCGACAAAAAGATGTTCCTCCAAGCCAAAGGCGACAACGGCAAGACCGTACTCCGTGAAATCACCGCCGGCTCTGAAGTCCACCCGGGCGACCGCGTGACTGTGCGTTTCATCATCCGCACCGACCGCGACCTCGATTATGTCCACCTCAAGGACATGAGGGCAGCAGGATTTGAGCCGCTCAATGTCATCAGCCGCACAAAATTCCAGGACGGCATGATGTACTATGAATCCACGAAGGATGCAAGTGAAAACTTCTTCATCGAACACCTCGACAAAGGCACATACGTCTTTGAATATCCGCTCATTGCAGTCCATGTCGGCGACTTCACTAACGGCATCGCCACAATCCAATGTATGTACGCCCCCGAATTCACCGCACACAGCGCAGGAATGAGGTTTAAGATAGTGAAGTAGGAGAGATTTTGAGAGGAAAGAGGAAAGTTGTCAATTGTCAATTGTCAATTGAAAAAAATAAAAAGTTTTAATAACACATATCAAATGAAACAACTGAAATATCTGTTAGTCATCCTTGTGATGCTTGTGGCGGCGTGTTTCGGCGACGACACGCCCAAGAAAGGCCATGTCGGAATACTCCGCAATGGAGCAAAAATGCAAAAGAAGACTGTCATGATGACCAAGGGCGTCGGCGCCGGCAAGGTCATCATCCGCGCTGACGGCACGGCGATCAAAGTCGGCGGCTGTCGTAGACCTGACAAACAAATCTTCTCGAAAGCCCCGTCTTTCAAGGCCAAGTACAAGGCTGGAGAACTGCCCAAGAAAGTGGACCTCCGCCAGTTCATGACCCGCGTCGAGGACCAGGGCACACTCGGCTCATGCACCGCTAATGCAACTGCCGGAGCGTATGAATACGTCCTGAAACGCTATAAAGGCATCACGAACTTTGACGTGAGCCGCTTGTTCCTCTACTACAACTCACGCGCCCTCGATAACTTAGTTAATGAGGACGCTGGCGCCTTGATTTCAAACGTAATCAAGACCATTTCAAAGGACGGCATTTGCAGTGAAAAGACTTGGCCATACACGAACATCATGAAGAACTTCAAGAAGAAGCCATCACAGAACTGCTACGATGAGGCTAAGGACAACCGCGCAATCAAATGCCAGCACATCAACACAAACCTCAATGAATGGAAAAGCGCATTGGCTGAGGGACACCCGATTATTTTCGGCATTGACATTTTCAAATCAATCTACAATGTCCGCAACGGCATTGTGCCGAACCCGCCGAGCAACTCGAGGTCTGAAGGCGGCCACGCAATGCTCTGCGTTGGATATTCCGACCCCGACCGTGTGTTCATCATCCGCAACTCATGGGGCGAGCAGTGGGGCGACAGGGGCTACGGCTACATCTCCTACGACTACATGATGAACAAGAGATACAACGGCGGTGACAGCTGGGTGATTTATGAAGTCTCCACAGGCGACGACAAAACCAACATCAATGACACCGACGCATGGAACAATGACGACAAAACCATTTTCTCCTACGACGACGAGTTCTCAAAGATGGACGAATCTACATGGAAGAAACTCACCGATGAATGTGGTGACTATGACATGTCATACCGTCTTGCTGCGCTCTGCATCGCTGGCGGCGCGGGTGATGAATTACTCTCGGACGAGGAGTGCAAGGTTGCTGAAACAAAACTCCAGCACCTCTACAAACTCTTCAATATCAACTACTCCGCATCTAAGGTTATTGACAAGTGCCTCGATGTTTTTGACGGAGATTTCATAGACGAGACCATTCAAATTGTAGGACGCTATTTCTCCAAGAACGCCAAGAATGCGATTGCAAAGGACATGTACGCAATCGCCAAGGCTGACAAACTTGAAGATTCTGAAGACCAATGGCTCAAACAGCTCGTCGGCTCCTGGATTATCGACACCCCGACACCCGACGACGGCGGAAACGACGACTACGACGACGGCGGAAACGACGATTATGACTATGACGACGACAGCGACGACTGGGGTGACGATGAAGATGACGACGACTTCTGGGGCGACGACGAAGACGACGACTACTGGGACTACGACTATGACGAGTACGACGAGGACTACGATGATTATGATGATTACGACTACGATGATTATTATGATTATGATGATTATGACTACGACGATTATTATGATGATTACGACTACGATTACGAGTATGATGATTACGATGATTATTATGACGATTACGACGACTACTACAACTACGACTACGACGATGAAGACTACTGCGACTACTACGAGTGCGACTATGACGACTACTACAGCACGTCACGCAAGGGTAGAGCAGTAAATACTAAATAAATAATCATCATACACCACAGATAAAAAAAGCGGCGGATTTTCTTTAATCCGCCGCTTTTTTTCATAAATAATAAAAACGTGGCAAAGTAATTGATATTGCATTAATGCAACGCGAAATAAATCCCTTTAGAACCAACCATGAAACTGTTCAAAAACATAAAAGGACGTGTGCTCAACATACTCTTCTGGTCGATTATCTCGGCTGCGTTCATTGGACCCGGCACAGTCACCACCGCAACAAAGGCGGGGGCGGACTGTGGTTTCCAGTTGTTGTGGGCATTGGGATTTGCGACAATAGCCTGCATAGTGCTTCAGGAGGCAAGCGCACGTGCCACGATATACTCCGGACTCAACCTCGGACAGGCAATCAAAAAACACTTCCAAGGCACAAAAATGGAACTTCCAGCCATTGTGCTCGTCGTGGGCGCGATAATCCTCGGCTGCGCCGCCTACGAAACCGGCAACATCCTCGGCTCTGTGGAAGGCGTCGCATTGATGTTCCCGGGCGTGGAGAAATGGATGATTGTGGCTGTGCTCGGCATCTTGGCAGCCGCCGTCCTTGCAATGAAAGACATAAAAATCATCTCCAACATAATGGGCGCGTTTGTCTTCCTCATGGGCTTCACGTTCATTGCGGTCGCAATCCTCGGCAAACCTTCCGTCGGCGACATCGCGAGCGGCTTTGTCCCCACAGTTCCGAACGTGGACGGCGTGAGCCTTCTCGTGCTTGGATTGATAGGCACGACGATAGTGCCATACGACATTTTCCTCGGCTCGAGCGTGGTGCAGAAAGAGACCACAATCCGCGACATGAGGATTGGAGTGACGGTCTCGGTGGTCATCGGCGGCTTCATATCAATGGCGATTCTCGTCGTCGGCACACAGATGAGCGCGGACGCACAAGTCGAAGGCTTTTCATACGAACTTCTCACCCGCACCCTTCAATCCAAAATCGGCATGGGCGCGGTCTATGTGTTTGGAGTCGGACTTTTTGCGGCTGGCTTCACGAGCGCAATCACCTCGCCACTCATCTCCGCACTGACTGCCCAAAGCCTTTTTGCCAAAGAAGCCCCCAAAGACCCACAAAACAAACAAAAATCACACCGCTCATTCATCTACATTTCATACATCGTACTGAGCATCGGTCTGATATTCGGCTTCATGCAAGTTGAGCCGGTGCCGGCGATAATCATGGCTCAGGCTTTCAATGGCCTCATCCTTCCATTCGTGAGCATTTTCCTGTTCACAATCATCAACGACGAAAAAATCATGGGGCGCGAACACGTCAACTCCCTCGCCTCAAACATCGTCATGATACTCGTGACATGGATGACGCTCGTGCTTGGGCTCGTAAAAATCATCAAGGCATTCTGGAGCATTGATTTCATCCAGCACCTCTGCCGCAGCATCTTAGGCCGCAGCATACCCTCCACGGACGAGTTTTTTGTATTGTCGGCTTCATTGGCGGTGCTCATCACGGCTGCCGTGGTGTTCTTCATCAGCCGCCGCCGCTCAAACATCGGCAAGATTAAATTGGCATAATCAAAAATTATTCGCTATCTTTGCACCGTTGTTATAAAAACAAATTAACGTTTACAATATGACAGAAAACATTGAGCGCAAGAAAGTTACCACACAGACTTTCCTGTCGATGAAACAGAAGGGCGAAAAAATCGCCATGCTCACGAGTTATGACTATTCCATAGCCGGTTTAGTGGATGCAGGCGGCATCGACGCAATACTTGTAGGCGACTCCGCCGCAAACGTCATGTCGGGCTACGACACGACGCTCCGCATCGGACTCGACGAGATGATTTATTACGCATCGAGCGTCGTCCGCGCCGTGAAATATGCAATGGTGGTCGTTGACATGCCGTTTGGAACATATCAGGGCGACCCATACGCCGCCGTCCGCAACGCCGCACGAATCATGCGCGAGACCGGCGCACAGGCTGTGAAAATCGAAGGCGGCATAGAAATCCAAGAATCCTATAAAGCCATACTTTCCGCCGGCATTCCTATCATGGGACACCTCGGCTTGACCCCTCAGTCCGTGAACAAGTTTGGAGGCTACGGACTCCGCGCAAACAATCACGGCGAGGCTGAACAGCTCATCTCAAACGCACAGCTCCTGGAAAAACTCGGCTGTTTTTCGGTCGTACTCGAAAAAATCCCCGCACACCTCGCCTCAAAGGTCACTAAGGAGCTTTCCATACCAACAATCGGCATCGGCGCGGGCAATGAGTGTGACGGTCAGGTGCTTGTCTTCCATGACATGATAGGCATAAACGACGCCTTCAAACCCAAATTCCTCCGCCGCTACGCAAACCTCGCCGAAACAATCCGCACGGCTGTCGGAAACTATGTGGCGGACGTGAAATCATGCGATTTTCCAAACGAAAATGAATCATACTAACCAGATGAAAAAAATATTTGTAGTAGCAGCCACAACTGCAATGTTGGCATCATGCGGCACAAAAGAGCCTGAATTTCAGGATATTGGAGATGGAGTTGAGGCGTGTTTCGTAGAAGTGAACGCCGATTCCGCGACTGCAAAGCCGGGCGACGTGTGGAACATGGAGTTCGACTATTATACTTCCGACGACTCGCTCATATACTCGAGCCGCGACGTTGCGCAGGATTTCCTCATGTACGCGCCGAAGGAAATTGCAAAAGGCAGTGTCGAAAAAGGCATCATGATGATGCACAAAGGCGACAGCGCAATTTTCAAGGCAAGTGCCGAAGTGTTTTTCAGTCAAGTGAGGAAGATGAAAAAGTTGCCAAAATTCGTCAAACCCGGCGACCTTCTCACATTCCACATCCGAATGAAGGACATCTACGACGGAAAAGAATACCAACGCCAAATTGATGAATACAACGAGCGCATGGAGGCTCAGGAACTCCTCATTCTCCACGATTATGTCCGCAATGAAGGCATAAAGGCATTGCCCTCGAAGACCGGTCTCTACAAAATCATCAACAAAATGGGCTACGGTTCCGACACCGCCGCCGGAAAGACTGTCACGGTGCATTTTGTGGGCAGTTTCATCGACGGACGCGAGTTTGACAATTCATACACGCGCAAAGAGCCTTTCACGTTCAAACTTGGCGAAGGCAAGTCAATCCCCGGTTTTGAGGAAGGCATCGCCACAATGCGCAAGGGTGAAATATGCCGCCTCATCATGCCATCCACTCTCGGATACGGCTCACGCGGCATAAACGGCCGCATACCAGCATTTGCAACACTGATTTTTGACGTGGAACTCGTTGATATGAAAGACTAACCAACCCCAATAGAAACAAAAAATGAAGAAACTATTTTTTATAGCCATCTCAATGATTGCATTGTTCATGGCGACATCATGCAGCAAAGAAAACGACGCCGAGGACAAGGAAAAAGACCTCATCGCGCAAGTCCTCAAAAGCCACGGCGACACCTGTTTTGTGAAAATTAACGGCATCTACCTCTATATCATGGAGGAAGGCGAAAAACAATACGGCTCAAGCGACATTGTGAAAATGATATATTCGGGCGTGACACTTCAGGACCACAACACATTCGCGCAGAACGACACAATGAGTTTTGTGTATGGAACACCAAAACTCATCCCGGGCTTCATCATCGCGCTCCCCTACCTCAAAAAAGGCAGCAAGTCTCAACTCATCGTCCCCTTCAACTACGGCTACGGTGACCGCCGCACAGGTACAATAGAGCCATACAGCACCCTACACTTCACCATTGAACTTCAATAACTCCAAGCACTCCTCAAGCGTCAATTCCGCGCCCTCGTCACAGTATCCTGCGGCGTGCATGATTTGACCCAAAACCTGATGAGGCGTAAAACAGCTTCGGAGATAGCCCATATTGGCGTCGTCGTCTCTTTTAGAGAGGCGGCGACCGTCGGGGGCTGTAAGGAGCGGAAGATGTCGGAATTTTGGAACGTCATACCCCAACTTCCGATACAGGAAAATCTGCAAATGTGCGCTTGGCAACAGGTCACAGCCCCTCACGACTTCCGTAACGCCCGACAGCGCATCATCAACCGTGACTGCCAACTGGTATGCAAAAACCCCGTCGGCGCGTCTTACAACGAAATCGCCGCAGTCCTTCATCAAGTTACAACGCTGCTCCCCATAATTTCCATCCACGAAAACCGATTCCTCGTCGGGGACATGAACACGTTGAGCGGGACGGCGTATGCGCATCATTTCATCATGTTTTTCAGGCGACAACAACCGGCACGTGCCAGGATAAATCGGCGTGCCGTCGGAACTATGAGGCGCGGAGGATGCGCGGAGGTCTGCACGGCTACAAAAGCAGTCATAAACCAAGTCCTGTTTACGGAGCTTATTGAAAGCCTCCAAATAGATTTCCGACCGCTCCGACTGATAGAGAATTTCGCCATCACTGTCGAGACCGAGCCAATGAAGATCATCAATAATTTCATCGGCATACGTGCGTGGACATCTCATAGCGTCTAAGTCCTCAATCCTTATAATCCACTTTCCGCCCTGTTTACGCGCATAGAGCCACGACATGAGCGCGGCATACACGTTGCCAAGGTGCATCCTGCCCGACGGCGACGGTGCAAAACGTCCGATGATGTTTGATGATGTCATAGTATGAACCCTTCAGACTTGAACACATTAATGTCATTGTCGATATCAGTAGATTTTGCGGCGACGAGGATTTCGCCCACTGCTGAGGCGTTTATGCCTGCCTGCAAAGCGTCTTTCTCAATGATTTTTATGAGCGACCGCCCACGCGCAAACCTTATCTGCGCCCTCGGATTGATGAACCTGAACAGCGCAAATGTTGTAAGAATTTCCTGACTTCCAGGGATTTGCTGTTTTTCAAACGGCGTGCCATTGAAGGCGAACAAGATGTTGAGCGATATGGAGTTGACGCCGAGTTCGCGAAGTTTCAATGCCATGTCTATACGGTCTTCCATAGTCTCCCCCATGCCGATTATGCCGCCCGAACAAGCCTGAAAACCAACTTTTTGCGCGTCCAAGAGTGTGCGGTATTTGTCATGGATGTCGATTGTGGAGCAGACCTGCGGATAAAAACGCTCCGAAGTCTCTATGTTACAATGGTAACGGACGACCTTTGTCTCGTTTTTGAGGCGTTTGAGCTGTTCGTATGACAAAGTACCGAGCGACGCACACAGCCCAATGTCACACTTTTCGCCGATTACATTGAAATATTCAATCATCTCGTCCAGTTGCTTGTCGTCAAGCGCACGGCCTTTTGCAGAGAGTTCGATGCGGCGGACGCCCTTTTCACGGAGTTGTATGATGCGCTCGATGGTCTTGTCAAGATTGAAATTCACCATGGAGGCATAGTCAATGGAGGAATTTTTTGAAAGCGGACACCAGTGGCAGTCCTCCTCGCACACGCCCGACGAGACGTTGAACATCGAGCACATCTCAAACCTGAAGCCGCAGAACTTGGCTCTCAACTGGTTTGCGCTGTAGTACAAAGCCTCGATGTGGCCGCCTTCAGAGAGTTTGAGGGCTTCGTCGCGCGTGATTTCATAGCCCGACATTATCTTGTCCTTGATTTCCTTTATCTCTGTGAAATTCATAGCAATCCTTTTATTTTAACGAACTCCATCTCAAAATTTGGCGTGAAGACACCCTTGCCGATGTTTCTGATGATTTCCTCCATTGTCCAAAACCTCGCATCGTCGATTTCAGCCTTTGCGACCGGATTTGGGTTTTCATAATGGCATTTGAAAACATTGATGAACTCTCTTTCACGTTCACACTCCCATAGGTAAGTCGTCAGCGGCAGGAAAACTCCGTCCACGACGCCCGCTTCCTCCCACGCCTCACGCCTGAGAGCCTCATCGAGCGGCTCGCCGTATGTGATGTGCCCGCCGACGGACGTGTCCCATTTGCCGGGCTGTATGAGCTTCTTCATGCTGCGCTTTTGAAGGAACAGCTCGCCCTTTTCATTCATGATGTGCACATGCACAACGGGATGGATGAGGCTGTTGTCCTTGTGGCACTGGCTCCTGAGAGCCTTGCCGATAATCTTGCCTTCACGGTCAACGAGAGGAAGCATCTCCTCCACGTCGGCGGCTGATATAGAGAGGGTTGACTGCATTGTAAAAGTGAGTTTTGTATGCTGCAAATTTAACAACTTTTCCATTTTACACAAAATAATTTGGCAATTACTTGCAAACTTCAAAAAAAAATGTTTCATTTGTAACAAATTTTGGAACAATATGAACAAAGAAGAATTTTTATATATCAGCCCGATAACAGATTTCGGCTTCAAGAAGTGTTTCAGGGACGAGATAGTGATGAAAGGCTTTCTGACGGCATTGTTTGAATATGCCGGTGTCACGCTAAACATCGTCAGCCTGACATATCTCAACAACGAGTCTGACGGAGAAAAGGAAAAATCACGAAGGGTGATTTATGACTTGAAATGCAAACTCGACACCGGCGAAGAGTTCATCATAGAAATGCAAAACG
Organism: Bacteroidales bacterium; assembly: GCA_017964465.1. GTDB lineage: Bacteria > Bacteroidota > Bacteroidia > Bacteroidales > UBA3824 > UBA3824. Next base: position 16,655 of record JAGCRY010000169.1, read on the forward strand.
AGAAACAGTCGTTCCTCGACAAACGCATTACCTATTACATGGCTCGCGGCATCTCCAATCAGGGCGACATCATCAAACAGAAAGGAGATACCATCACCAAGAAGGAGAAAAAGAAATGGAACTACGACATAAAGAAAGTTGTAGGAATATTCCTTCTCAACTTCAAAATCCCTGGCGAGGAGCGTCACAAAGTGTCGCGCAATTGCATTGTGAACATGAACAGCAGGAAAAAGGAAATCAGCAACGAGTACCTTGAATACTGGAAAATTCAACTGCCGTATTACAGGAAAAGGAAAATGAATCCTGAAAACTGCAAGACAGAATTGGAATACTGGTTGTACAACATAGCAAACATGGACAAAATGAGGAATAAAGTACAATTTATGGACAAGACACCTGCACTCTCGCGGCTTGGCGAGGTTGCAAGGTATCATGTGCTTTCCCGTGTAGAACAGGAAAAGTACATGAAGGAGTATGACGATTACGTCGTCCTTAAAGATGCCATGAACGTAAAATATCAGGAAGGCGCAGAAAAAGGCGAACAACGCGGCGAACAACGCGGCTTCAAGAAGGGGATGGCGGAAGGAATTGCAAAAGGCATGGCGCAAGGAAAAGCGGAAGGAGAGAGAGACGCCAAGATTGAAACCGCACGACAGATGAAGGCGGACGGAATGGCTATCGCTCTGATTATCAAATATACAGGCCTCTCTGCCGAGGAAATCGACAAACTTTGATGCGATTTTTTTTGAAATATGTTTGAATTTTCGGCTTTAAAGTTGTAACTTTGTGCCAAACTTTTTATAAACATGGAATTAACAGAACTAACAGCCATTTCGCCAGTGGACGGTCGTTACAGGAGCAAGACTGACGACCTCGCCGAGTATTTTTCGGAATTTGGCCTTATTAAATATAGAGTGCTTGTGGAGGTGGAATATTTCATCGCCCTCTGCGAGATTCCCCTGCCGCAACTTAAAGGGTTCGACCGCAAGCTTTTTAAGCAGCTTAGGACTATTTACCGCAAGTTTAAGACGGATGACGCGCTCAGAATAAAGGAGATAGAGAAGACCACCAACCACGACGTGAAGGCGGTTGAGTATTTCCTGAGGGAGAAGTTTGACGCCTTGAACATCCCGCAGTACAAGTCGTTCATACACTTCGGACTCACCTCTCAGGACATCAACAACACCTCCATCCCATACTCTATGCAGATGGCGGTCAACAACGTATATCTCCCCCTTGTCGAACACCTGTCCAACACGCTCGCAAACCGCGCAAGCGAATGGGCAAACGTGCCGATGCTTGCACGCACACACGGACAGCCGGCAAGCCCCACACGACTTGGAAAAGAGATTGAAGTTTACGTGGAGCGCATCGAAAGCCAACTCGGACTGCTGAGGATGGTGCCATATTCAGCAAAATTTGGCGGCGCGACTGGCAACTTCAACGCGCACACTGTGGCATACCCCGACATCGACTGGACAAAGTTTGCAAACTCATTCGTGGACCACGTGCTGTGCCTCAACCGCTCTCAAGTAACCACACAGATAGAGCATTATGACAATTTTGCCGCCTTCTGCGACAATTTGAAGCGCATCAACACAATATTGATAGACCTCTGCCGCGACATCTGGATGTACATCTCGATGAACTACTTCAAGCAGAAACTCAAAGCGGGCGAAGTGGGCTCCTCCGCAATGCCGCACAAGGTAAACCCCATCGACTTTGAAAACGCGGAAGGCAACCTCGGCATCGCAAACGCAATCTTCACTTTCCTCGCCCAGAAACTCCCGATTTCGCGCCTGCAACGCGACCTGACCGACAGCACAGTTTTGAGGAACATCGGCGTGCCTTTCGGACATACCGTAGTGGCTATCAAGTCATTGCTCAAAGGCCTCGACAAACTCATCCTCCACAAGGAATCCATCGACGCCGACCTCGACGCAAACTGGGCTGTATGCGCAGAGGCAATCCAGACCATCATGCGCCGCGAGGAAATCCCCAACGCCTACGAGAAACTCAAGGAGCTCACCCGCGTAAACCGTCAGATTACGAAGGAAGACATCCACGGCTTTATTGACAGCCTTGACGTCGCCGAGTCTGTGAAAGAGGAAATGAGGAAAATCACCCCGTTCAATTATACTGGAATTTAATCTTTTTATAAAAAAACACGTCTAACACGAAAAGCACGAAACAAGACAAAACTATTTTCGTGTTTTTCGTGTTTTTTTAGTAGCCACTACCATAGAAAATGAAACACCTGTTTGCAATAATATGCATGCTCATTTCGCTCTCGGCGCAATGTCAGCAGCTCAAAATCGCCCTGATGAAATACTCGGGCGGCGGCGACTGGTATGCAAACCCGACATCGCTGCCAAACCTCGTGAAATTCTGCAACCAGGAACTCCACACAAACATCTCCGACGACATACCGACCGTGGAGCCGGGAAGCGTGGAAATCTATAATTACCCCTACGTCCACGCCACAGGACATGGAAACGTGATATTTTCATCATCGGACGTTGAAAACCTGAGGCGCTACCTACTGGCGGGCGGATTCTTCCATTTTGACGACAACTACGGCACAAAAGACTTCGTATTCAGGGAGATGGCGAAAGTGTTCCCCGACGCGGAAATGGTCGAACTGCCGACAAACTATGAAATCTTCCATCAGAAATTCGACTTTCCAAACGGCCTTCCAAAAATCCATGAACATGACAACCACGCGCCCGTCGCCTACGCCATGTTCCATGAAGGGCGGCTCGTGTTCCTCTATACATGGGAATGTGACCTCGGCGACGGATGGGAAGACCCCCAAGTGCACAACGACACCCAGGAAGCGCATCTCAAGGCGTTGAAAATGGGTGCAAACATAATACAATACGTTTTTAACCACAACTGAAATCTATACCATGAAAAGACTACTGCTATTCATGATGCTTGCCCTGACACTCTCGGCGACAGCACAAAAAGACGACCCCAAGTTCCCAAAATTCGGCAAAGTCACCGAACAGGACTTCCAGCACACAGAAATTGATGACCTCGGCTACGACGCCGTAGTGCTCGTCAATGAGAAGTCGATGTATTTCGACGTCTATAACGGACAACTCCGCCTCTATCATGTTGTGCACACACGCCTGAAGGCATTGAAGGACGGATTTAAGGACGACGACTTCTTCACAATCCGCTATTCCGGCATGAACGAATATGAAAAACTGCTCTCGCCGCGCTGCTGGGTCTATAAACTCAACGGCAAGAAAATCACAACCGAAAAGTCGAAAATGAAAGACATCATCTACATCGACCGCGACTCCGTAGAAAGCCGCACTGAAATCACGCCCCCGCCAATCCAGAAAGGCGACATCATCGACATCGACTACACGCTCATCACATTCAACTACACCTTGCCGCCTGTTTTCAAACTCAGCTGCAAGTACCCATGCACCGCTGCAAGGCTCACCGGCAACTTCCCCTACTTCATGAAATACAAATACGACACGAAAGGCATACACTCTGACCAAATCCAACACGACGAGGCGACCGACAGTTTTGCAAACATCAACTACACATACTCCTCAACCGACAACCCCAAAAGCCTCAACTACGTGTCGGGCATACCAGAGCACAGGAACTTCATTTATAAGTTTGGAGCCTACCAGGACACCTACACCATGACAAACATCCCGCCCGAAGACTCCCACGAAGCGGAGCACGTCAGCCACCTCTACGGCACGGCGGCAGTGAGGATGAGGGCATCAAAATTCACACAGGACATCGGCTACACTGAAGATTATTTCACTGCATGGCAGCAGCTCACACACCTTATTTACACATACGCAAACCCCGACTACCGCTACCTCCCGCAAATCGAAATCTGGGAAAAGCCATATAACCCGGGCTACGTGCTTGTGGCCGCAAACAGCTGGGACCGCCTCTACAAACAGCAGAGGCGCAACCCTCAATTCTGGAAACCGATGCAGAAGGAAATCACATTGCCGGACGAAATCAAATCGCTCCGCATTCCCGACATGCCACTCGACACACTCGCAGTGTCTGAAAAAATCTTCAATTACGTCATCCAAAACATCGCATGGGACTCCACATTCAACAACCACACCACACGCCCAATCGAAAGCGTCATTAAATCAAAGCGCGGAAACAGCGCGGAAATAAACATGACGCTCATCACTCTCCTCAGGCGCACCGGCGTGAGCGCAATAGCGGCGATGGCGACCACAAGGGACTTCGGCGAAGTGGACACGGCATACGCAAACATCTCTCAATTCAACTCCGTGCTCGCCTGCGTGCCATACGAGGATCGCTTAATTTTGCTCGACGCAACAGACCCCAAAAAGCAGTTCGGCAAGGTCACACCCAAACGCTACGACAGTGTAATGTGGTTCATGTCGCCTTTCAAGTACTTTTTCGGAGACGCAGAGTACACCGACGACAAAAACTACACGCTCAAAAAAATCAGCGAGGAAAAGTAAAAAAGTCAGATTTTTTTATTAACTTTGCGGTCAGAAACAATAATATGAAAAAATCATGACTGTCAATCTAAAAAACAGGAGCCTTCTGACGTTGCTCGACTACACGCCCGAAGAAATCAACTATTTGTTGGAGCTGAGCGCGGATTTGAAACAACAGAAGAAACAAGGCACAGAAAAAAAACACCTCATTGGCAAAAACATAGCCCTGATATTTGAAAAGACCTCGACCCGCACACGCTGTGCGTTTGAGGTTGCGGCGGCAGACCAAGGCGCACACACCGTATATATCACGCCCTCCGGCAGCCAGATTGGGCACAAGGAGTCGGCTGAAGACTCGGCGCGTGTGTTCGGTCGCATGTTCGACGGCATCGAATACCGTGGATTTGCACAAAAGACCGTAGAAATCCTCGCCGAATATTCAAAAAGGCCTGTATGGAACGGTCTTACAAACGACTTCCACCCCACACAGGCTCTCGCCGACCTCCTGACAATGCGCGAACATTGCACAAAGCCCGACAGCGAAATCAAATTCGCATTCCTCGGCGACATACACGGCAACATGGCTAACTCACTCATGATAATCGCCGCGAAACTCGGCATGGACATCAGGCTCGTAGGACCTAAAAACCTCGCCCCGAAAGCCGAACTCGTCAGCCGTTGTAAGGAGATAGCCTCCACGACCGGCGCACGCATCACCATCACCGACGACGTGGCAGTTGGCGTAAAAGACTGCGACTTCCTCTATACCGACGTATGGGTCTCCATGGGCGAGCCGGACGAAGTATGGGCAGAGCGCATAAAGCTCCTCACACCATACCGCATCGACTCTAACATGATGACCTTGACCGGCAACCGCAATGTCAAGTTCATGCACTGCCTGCCCGCCTTCCACGACACCAAGACCACAAAGGGCAAGGAAATCGCCGAAAAATTCGGCATCGACTGCATGGAGGTCACCGACGAAGTGTTTGAGAGCGCGGCATCAATCGTATTCGATGAGGCTGAAAACCGCCTCCACACCATCAAAGCGGTAATGGTGGCGACATTAGGCGATTAATAAAAAATTCGTATAATATAAAATTCACGTCGTTTCTTTACCCCGCACATTAAGCAACTCGTTGTGATGATGCGCGGGGTTTTTCTATGCACGTTTTTTTAGATAAACCTACCAAAATAAATTTGCACCATAAAAAAATAATGCATATCTTTGCACCGTTAAAAAACAAAACAAACATTAAGTTTTCATCTTATTATGGACGGAGACCCTTATAATTCCAACACATTAACTTTGCTTTCCCACCGTTAGAAAAGGAGAGATGCCCCATTGTGCCGCTCCGAGAAACGTGGGCGGGCAACAAATAATGGAGGTATCAGACAAATGATTCAGATGTACAGAAGTTTCCTCGGAACCGAAAAAATCCAGGAAATCGAAAGCGGATGCTGGGTGCATTGTGTCCAGCCCGACAGCGAAGAAGTGAACATTCTTCAGGAAGAGTACAACGTGCCGCAGGACGTCATCCAGGACATCCTCGATAACGACGAGAGACCGCGTTACGAGGTTGATGACGACTGGAGCATGATAATTTTGCGCATACCAGTGGAAACGCCGCAGAGCAGCATGCTATACAGCACATACCCGCTCGGCGTCTTCATGTGCGACGACTACACCGTCACTATATGCAACGTCGCTAACAACGTCCTGCCAGTCGCGCAACCATCGGTATATCGCAACGCAAGCCAGCCCGTATATGACGTGCTGAACTTCACTCTAAACCTCTTCATCCGCAGTGCAAACTCGTTCATGTACTATCTGAGGCAGATTTACCAGCATACATCGTTGATTGAAAAGGAAATTGAACGCTCCATCCGTAACAAGGAACTCTCCCGACTCCTCAAATTAGAGAAATGCCTTGTGTTCTTCCAGACTTCATTGAAGTCAAACGAACTTGTCCTCGCAAAATTCAAGAACAGCAAAAAGTCCACGTTCAGCGAAATGAACGAAGACTTGATTGAAGACGCCTTCATCGAGACAAAACAGGCTATAGAAATGGCTCAAATATACTCCAACATCCAGAGCGGCATGATGGACACATTCGCCTCGGTCATCTCAAACAACCTCAACCGAGTGATGAAACAAATGACCTTGGCATCCATAATCCTCATGATTCCCACATTGATAGCGAGCTTCTTAGGCATGAACGTCCCGAACTACATGGAAGAAAACCTCTACGCAATGCCTGTCGTCGTCGTCTCCTCCATTGCATTCGCCTTGCTCGGCATCTGGATTTCGAGAAAGGTAGGATGGTTGTCGTAGGGACGCGGCGCACTGTGGGGACGCGGCGCGCCACGTCCCTACGCGATTTATTTAAACGACGGGCACGTGCCGCATTTATTGCTCTTGCGCGTGAACCAGTATTTCATGCCGATGGCGAAACCCATGCCTTTCGGGTGCATGTGCGTCAATGCAAACGATGCGTCCCAGTCCCTGCCGAGCACATAATTATACTCAAGCTCCGCACTCAACCAACAAATCTTGTATTGAGTCGCGCCGTCATGATAGATGTCCTCGTCGGCATAGCCATCAATGTCGCTCCATGACTTGCGGAAGAACGCCGTGGGACCCACGCCGAGAGAAACGGAATGTTTATATACACGGAAAACCCTGAACCTCAGCATTATCTGGGAACTCATGGATATCCTGTTCATTACATCATAACGGAACGTCTGCACAGCCTTGATGCTCGTGGCGGGGCTTGCATAGACCTCGACACCAAACCTCAGCCCCGGCTCAAATATGGGGCTCTTGTCTTCAGTAATCTTGCGCTTGTAGATGCCGACATTCTCGCCCTTTCCAAAGTCGAAGCCGAAACCCGTAAACGCCGCGCTGACATTGCACTGCGCCCACGCCACGTCAAACATGAAAAACATGGCGGCGACTAATGCTAAAAATCTCATTTTTGTCATTTTTTTTATACTTTTTAGTTAACGACTGCAAATATAACGGAATTTTACCAAAAAATATTTATAAAATCTACGTTAACTATTCAAAAAATTGAAAAATTCTTTATACTTTTACATCGAAAAAAAAGTGGATTTCCATCATGTACACATCTATAATAAGAAATACAGCCAAGTCCGTAAAGGAAAAGATGATTGAGAACTACTACATTCTCAATCAGATAGTGCAATCTATAGACACGGGGATACTCATCATATTCGACCGTAAGCTCATCTATGTGAATAACGAAACGCGCCGCATCGCTCAACGAACATACAAGGACATCGAGTCGCACCTCATTGAATGTGTGACGCCGAAACACCGCATCGAAATCATGCGGGCGTTCCTCTCCGTCCATAACAACCTCAGCGACCGTGAAGAACTTTTCATAGACATCCTCCTTCCCAGCAAAGAGAAAAAAACGCTGAGGTGCAGGTTCTCAAAAATAAAAATCACAGACAACGACGCCGTGTTCATCACGCTCCATGACGTAATCGAGCCGAACTACAGGGTTAACCTCACGCGCCCAATCAGCATACTATGGCGCAGGTACGCCGATGAATACGCCGACGTGTTCAAGAATAAATACGACTTCCTGATGATGGTCGATGAGTTCTACATCCTCACAAACATCGGGCGCAAGTTCCAGACAATCACGGGCTACCGCCGCACGGACTTCTTAGGGCGGCGCATAGACACAATGCCAGGCATTGAGCCTTACGTTGAGCTTGTGCAGGCTTTCCAGAACTGCAAGGCGGGCTACGGCTCGGGGCGCGTGGCGAGGACAATACGTGTGAAAATGAAGGCACGCGACGGCGCGACGCTCAATTTCCTCATGACACTCACGCCGATTTTCTACCGTGGAGTGCGCCAGAAAGTGTGTGCGGCGTTCAGACTGATGGGAACAACCCCGTCAGCGTCCTACGCTCAGAAAAACCTCTTGACAACATCGTCGGGCATACCGGACATGACAGGCAAAAAAATCCTCATTGCCGAGGACGCCGAAATTAACTTCATCCTCCTGCGCAAACTCCTCGAAAAGACAAACGCGGAAATCATCTGGGCAAAGAACGGCGCGGAATCCGTCGAACAATTCAAGATTCATCAGGACATGTCGCTGATTTTCATGGATATGCAGATGCCAATCATGGACGGCTACAAGGCTGTGTCGGAAATACTCGCCATAGACCCAACCGTCCCGATAATAGCGCAGACCGCTTTCGGATTCATGGAGGAGCGCATGAAAATCCTCAATATCGGATGCGTTGACACGCTCTTCAAGCCAATTGACAAGAAAGCACTTTACGAGAAAGTCGCAGCCCTCGCACGATAATTAAGGCATCATTTTTGGGGAGAAGACAGACAAAGACAACACGAAATCATGACAACTTCAATAGACTGGTTCACACTCGCCACCGGCATAATGGGCGGTCTGGTCTTTTTCCTCTACGGAATGGACGTGATGAGCAACGCCCTAAAGAGCGGACTCGGCGACTACATCAGGATACTTATCACAAAGTTCAACTCGAGCAACTCAAAAATGATGATTACCGGCATACTCGTCACGGTAATCACCCAATCCACGGGCGCGACAACTGTAATGCTGATGAGCTTCGTGGAGGCAAGCATAATGAAGTTTGCAGAGACCGTGCCGGTGATTCTCGGCGCGTGCATCGGCTCGTCTGTCACAAGCCAGATCATCGCCTTCGACATCGCCGGCTATGCAATTGTGCCGGTCATTGTGGGATTCTTCATGAAGGCTTCAAAAAAAGACAGCCTCAAAGACACCGGCAACGCAATCTTCGGCTTCGGTCTCGTGTTCTTTGGAATGCAGTTCCTCGGAAAATCCGTGTCAGTCCTGAAGGACATCCCCGAATTTACAAACGCCATCGCCTCCGCCGACAATCCGTTGCTCGGACTTCTCGTCGGCACAATCGGTACGTGCATAATGCAAAGCACTGGCATGTTTGCAGGCATCCTGATGGTCTTTGCGCACAGCGGCCTCATTGACATTGAACAGGCTTACCCGCTCGTCATCGGCTCCACTCTCGGCACCTGCCTTCTCATCGTCATCGCCTCCGTCGGCGGCACTACTCAAGGCAAGCGCACAATGATGGCTCACGTCCTAACAAAATTTGTTGGTGCGTTGATTTTCATGCTGTTAATGAAGCCCATGGTCGGGTTCATTGAATGGTTTTCGGAAGTCGTGGCGTGTTCGCCGGAACGCAAAATTGCAAACATCCACCTTTTCTTCAACATCGGCGAAGCCCTCACTCTCCTACCCTTCTGCGGCGTGTTTGTCAGTGTGATTGAAAAGTGGATAACGCCCGCGAAAAACTCATCAAAAGACAAGACGAAACACGCCGGATACATCAAGTTTGTGGACTTCAATTTAATCGCCGTGCCTCAGAGCGTCATTGAGCTTTCCATTTCCGAGACTGCAACGCTCATCAAACTGAGTTCGAGGATGTTCGACAAGGCAATCATTGTTTTCGACGACTACAAGCCCGGCGACATCACCCAAAAGCGCAACAACCAGAAAGACTTGCAGCGCGTCCGTGACAAAGAGGAAACCTTCAAGTATGTCGAGGAGGAAATCCGCCATTACCTGCTCTCCGTCGGTCGCAAAGACATAACACAGACGACCGCACAACAGATTTTTGGACTTCTGTCAGTCTTGGAACAGACGGAAAGGATTGTGGAGGTTGTGCAGAGGAACATAATCCCGCTGTACGACCAGTTATGCAAACTTGACATCACGTTCTCCAAGGAAGGCATGTCGGAAATAAAACTTTTCGTATGGGAAATCACAAACCACTTCCGCGAGATTTTCACAGCCGTTGACAAGAAGGACGCCGCCGCGCTCGTGAAGGTTTCAGAGGCGATCGAACTCACCAAAATCAGTTCCGAACGCCTCCGAATGTCCCACATCAAACGCCTATGGCACACAGCCGACAAGACCGCCGAGAACATCAACGAAAACGGCAGCACCGACACAGACATCGACGCCCAAACAGCGACCGCCGCGACCGCAGTGACACACGGCGTACATACCGAACTGTTCAGCAACCTGTCATCGATTGCTACAATCCTGTCCTCAATCGTGGCAACTTTCATAAAATGCCAGATTCTCGACAAAAACACCCAATGAAAAAAACAACATTTTTTTTCATCAAATTAAAAAATAATTGCTAAATTTGCAATATCAAGTTTATAACTAAAAACATTATGAAAATGAGAACACTGACACGAATAATCACACTGACGCTCATCATGGCAATCGCGACACTCATGTCGTGTACAAAGTCGCCGAAACAGATGCTCACCGGCGAATTTAAAATATCGTCAATCTCCACCGACCTCAAGATGACGCCGGAGGAGCAGTCCGCATGGAACGAAGCAATGGAAGACCTCAAGAAAAGCACAAAACTCGTCCTCGAGGCTAACGGAAACATGCAGGAAACCACAAACGGCATAACTGAAAAAGGCACATGGGAAGTCTTCGGCGATAATGGCGAGGAAGGCGAAGGATGGAGGCTCATGCTCACAAAAGAAAGCAAATCGACTGTCTCCATGGAAATTCAGGAACTCACGGACAACGGCTTCGTATATACGATGAAAGACGAGGCTTCTCATTCAAAAATGGTTATCACATACACCAAAACAAAATAAAAAAACTCACTTCACAAAGTGGAAAAAATACTCATCACAAACTCGCCGTTTGGAAACGACACGGCGAAAAAAATTCAGGAAACAATAAAGAAAGCCGGGTTCCAGAGCCGAATCGGTGCAACAAGCATCAATGAAGACAAGGAGCCGCCGGAGGTTGTCATTGCGGTCTTGACGTCCGACACCCCCGAAGACGAATCCATGACCTCCATGCTCAAAGAATGTGAACAGGCAAGCATAAACGTCGTGCCATTCGTCACTGAAAAGCTGCCCCAAAACATCTTCTGCGACTTCTTCCTCGACGAACACGTTTGGATAGACGCCGCTTCACAGCCCATGAACACCGCGCTCGGCGACCTCAGCGACCTCATGAAGCGCAACTTCAAGGAACTCTCAAAGTCCGCCACGAAAAAGAAATCGGATTTCGGGAAGAAAGCCGCCGCGCCCTCAAAGCCCGACACTAAAAAAACCGCGTCCAATCAGCCCTCTGAAAAAGAAAAACTCTATAAAAACCTTTTCTTCGTCAGCATTGCGGTGATTTTGGTCATGCTCTTCATACTCATAAAGGGCGGCGTAAAGCAGGAAAACCGCGAGGCTTTGAACCAGCAGGCGAACTACCAGAACTCGCTCGGAAACTCAAACATAAAAATCGAACTCCGCAACGAACTCACAAAAAGCGAGACATTGCTCGTCGGACACTGGAAAATGTCAAACTACACCGACAACCAGTTCCGAAGCACCCATGCAGACAGCGTGAATCTCCAGGCAATGGTCGATGAACTCGTAAAAAAAGTGACCCTGACCTTCAACGCCGACAAGACTTTCTCACGAACTGGCTACACCGAAACTCCGGAGCATGGCTCATGGGAATACGACCCGCAGTCAAAAATCCTCAAACTCAAGCCCACAAAAATCAACCAATATGACATCGTGCAGATTCAGGAAGTCACCGAAAACAGACTGATTCTCGTCGTGTCTGAAAAGCTGGACAAAAACCAAATAATCACCAAACTCATATTCACAAAAATAAACTAACACCTTCGACCCTATGAAACTTGCCAAAATAATCATCGCAGTGGCGGCTCTCATGTTTGCTTCATGCTCCGAAACCCTCGAAGACCAGCTCATGGGCACGTGGACGCTCCAGGAATGTGAAATCCTCAAACTCGACTCGCTCTCCAAAGTCAGGGCGGAAGAGGACGTCGCATCCACAAACAAAGCCCTCGAACTCCTCCACCACCAACTCGACTCCTCAAAAAACGCCGACATACGCGCCCAGCTCCTTGAGGACGAAAAACGACTGAAAGCCGACCTCGAAAGCTGCACACCTCAGAAAATCAAAGAAGAATTCACCGAACTCTACAAACCGCAAATCGGCAAGATGAACATCTCATTCAAGGAAAACAAACTCATCGAAATCCGCGTCGCAGGCGCAAGCGCACAGACTGGCGCATGGAGGGTGATGGGCGACACGGTCGTCACGACATTCGACAACCAGCCCGCCGAAATCCTTATCGTGAAGGAAATCACGTCCAACAACGTCAAGATTTTCTCGCCTGCCATTGACGACCGCTCAGTAGATTTGATGATGAAATTAAACAAGAACTAAACTTTTTCACGGAAACGAAGTCTAATGGATTTGAAACTTGGTTTCAAATCCTTTTTTTTATAAATTTGCAGACGTCAAACAAAACATCAAACAAAACAATCAATCATGCTGAAAACAATACGTAAAATCCTTGGGGTAATATTCCTCGTGTGTATCACGGCGATGTTCCTCGACTTCACGGGAGCGCTACATGTGTGGCTCTCATGGATGGCAGACCTTCAATTTCTGCCCGCTGTCCTGGGGCTCAACATCGTCGCAATACTCATCGTCATTGCCCTCACGCTCCTATGCGGGCGCATCTATTGTTCCGTGATATGTCCGGCTGGAACATATCAGGACGCAGTTTCAAACATTGCGTCACGGTTCAAGA
>JAGCRY010000170.1 GCA_017964465.1 Bacteroidales bacterium
ATCGCCGCACAGAATCACCGGAAATGGCGAATTTTCCATCAACCGCCTTATCAACTCCGCCTGTTGTACGCGCATAGAATACGCCTTGGTGAGTTTGTTATAAATATTCCTAACGCCCGACACTTGCTCCGAATTGTTTTTCTTGTCGATTTGGTCGATGAAGTCGTAATCGTCGTAACCGAGTTTGATGGAACGCAGATGGATGTTGAAAATACGCGCCTTGTTGCCCTTGAACTCCACGTCGGTGTAGATGCCGATTATATTGTCGGTGTGGTCGTAGATGGGCGTGGTGCAAGTGAGCGGATATTTAGAAAAAATACGGTAGCCCTTATTGGTGTTGTGCTGAATGTCGGCGGGGTTGTAATCGCGGGCGATGTATCCTGCCTGCAACAATTCGCTGATTATCTGTTCGTTGGTGATGGAATCCTTGCTGTTGTTATAAAATTCCTGAAAACAAATCACATCGGGATTTTCGTATTTCAAAAAATCAAAAATCTTGGTCTTGGTGTCGCTCTTGCTCTTGATCCAATTATAACGGTCGAGCAAGCGAACATTGAAACTCATAAACGAAAACGACGAATCATTGTCGTCAAAATCATCAACATAATGCAGCGGATTGAGTTGCACGGTGCGGTCGATGAACTTGTAGCCCGCACCAATGACGGCAAGCATTATGAATGCAGAATATTTTTTCAAGAAGGCAAGGAGCAACATATACAGCACGTCGATTACAAGCACAAAGGGGTAAGCCATTCCCGCAAGACCCGAAAGGGGGAATTTGTCGGGATTGACATACGCCGCGCTGTAACACAACACCGTAGCAACTATCAGGCAGATAGTGAGTGCAAAGTTAATCTTGCCGAAAAACTTCACCACACGCTGCCAAAATGATAATTTTACTTTTGTTTGATCTTGTTTTTCCTTGTCTTTTTCCATTTACTCTTCAAATTCAAACTTCGGAATCTCAACAATCTCCTTGTTGATGTCCATACTGAATTTCAAGTATGTGATGCGTTTCCCTTCTTGGAGAAACATATTTTCGTAAAACGTCTTGATGCCCAAATTCTCGTCAGGCAGCGGCGAACCATACAGGTCGTCGGTGTGCATTATGGGCTCTATGTGATTGGCTTTCAGGAGTTCCAATGTATAGTAATGCAGAAGGCGACTGTCAGTTTTCAGGTTGACGATTGCGCCCGGCTTCAAGAATCGACGGTAAAGATTGAGGAAATACGCCGACGTAAGACGCTTATTTTGCTTCTTGGGCTGCGGGTCGGCGAAGGTAATCCAAATCTCCGACACTTCCTCCGCGCCAAAGAAATTGTCTATCATATCAATCCTCGTGCGCAGGAATCCGGCGTTCTTGATGTTGCCTTCCAACGCCATCTTTGCGCCTTTCCAAATGCGCGCACCCTTGATGTCAACACCTATAAAATTGCGCTCCGGGTACGCCTGACTGAGGGCAACAGTGTATTCGCCCTTGCCGCAACCGAGTTCGAGGGTGATGGGATGGTCGTTGTGGAAAAAATCGCTACTCCACTTGCCCTTGTACTCAAAGTTTTGCACCATCAGTTCTGCGGGCTGCACCACATTGGCGAAGTTCGCCATCTCTGCAAATTTTTCTAATTTGTTTTTTGCCATATTTTTGTACGCGCCGGGGGTTAACACCCCCGTTTAAATGATAACACCGCTTTGCGGTTTGTCAATTATTTCAATTACTTCAATTACTTCAACTATTCTTTATGTTTCCTAACCGTCACGCCCACTTCATCCACGAATGGTAGTATCTCCATCCTCATTCCGTGTTGGATTTGGATTGTGTAAGTGCCGGGCGCGGGGAATTTGACGTTCTGTTTGAAAGGGAAGTCGTAATCTTCAACCTCACCAAACGCCATCCTGTTGCCGTTGGAGAAGCCTTTTTCGTCCCTCAACTTGTACTCCACAGTGTCGCGCTGCATTGCGCCGTTGGGGGCTATCGTATTTACAAACAGCCACAGATTGGCAAACTGATAAAAATCCACCGTGCGGATGTCTATCTCGATGTCGTATGCAGTCTGAACGTCCTGAACGTCAACTTTGTACGTCAAGAGGCTGTCCTTGTCCCACGTCATATCGGGTGAGAGCGTCTTGCGCTCCTGATATATCCTGCCGGGGTCGCAAGATATTACGAGCGACGCAAAGGCGAGGAGGATGAGTGTGATTGTTGTTTTCATAGTGCTTGTGTTTTATATTGACGGCGGGCAAGATGCCCGCGCTCCATATTTACAATGCAAATGTAAACATTATTTTTGAAACAACGAAAAAAAGCCGCATCTTAATTGACGCGGCTTTTTTTATTATAAGTGTCCTGACGGACAGAAATCTTTCAAATATTTACAAAAACTTACAAATTATTTGATTATATATTTGTCTGATTTGTAATGATTTGTACTATTTCTCGCGAAGCGACTATCTTAGTGTACAATCGACTTGAAGTTTTCCTGGTCGAAGTAGCGGATGAACTCTACGTCAAATTCTGCGTAGTCCATCAATTCGGGATTCTTCTTGCAGGCTTCTTTGAGGCTCTTCATCACGCCGTCTTCGTTGTTGTTTTTGGCGGAGATGATTGCCTTCAAGTAGTCAACGTAAGCATCCTGGCTGTTAACTTGGCTGATGGTGCGCGAAGCGTCGCTGACGTTCTTTGCAAGTACCTGAGCGAGAGCCTTGTTGAACGAGGGTGTGCTGCCGAAGTTGGCAACTGCCTTCTCGTATTCGCCGTCGCGGATGTTCATTACGCCGAGGTTGTAGCCAGCCTCATCACAACCGATGTTGCGTGCCTTGGAGAAATTCTCCTTAGCCTTGGGAGCGTCGCTGTTGGCGAGGTCGATGACACCGAGGTTGTTGTAAACAATAGCCTGGTTGGCGTCGATAGACTTAGCCTTGGTGAGCTGTGTCTGTGCGTCGGCGAGCTGACCGTCGCGGATGAGGGCAACGCCGAGGTTGTTGAAGCCGCGCCAATCCTGCGGATACTTGGCGGTGTACTTTCTGAGGATGGCAATCTTAGCGGCATTGTCGATGGACGGCATTGTGGATGCGTAGAGAGCCTCATCCTGGGTGAGTTCGTCAAAATTGGACTTTGCGAGGTCGGCGAGTTCTGCGTCAGACTTCTCCTTGGTCTGCAATACTGCGTTGATTTCCGAACGGCGGAGCTTGGGCAGCACGTCAGATTTGAGCGAAGTGTATGCAGCGGCGATGTTCTTGATTTCGCGCTCGCGGGTGGTGGGGTCGGAATACATCGACAATACACGGAGAATCAAGTCCCTGTCGCGCAGATTGGAGGATTCAAGCATCTTCTTAAAGCCTTCCCAGTCTTCCGACTGTGTGGTCTGGCGGGAGATTACGTTGCTTGCGCCCTCCACCTTTTTGAGCTGATTTTTGGTGAACTGCTCGCCGGTCTTGCCGCGCTGGTCCACAAGTTTCTGGTTCATATCCTCGGGGCCGTCGGGCGATGCGTAGGATGCCACTTCGATGGACTTGATGGTGGTATTGACGTCTGACGAAGCGCCGGTGAGGAGATTTACGAAGTCAGCAACCTCGCTCTTCTTCTGCTCCTTGGGATTGAAGGTCGATTGCTGCATCGGATAGTACATCGTGAGGCTCTTGGTGGTAAGGCTGCTTGTGGGCTTAGGAACATTCACGTCGATCAGGAGACCAGCGTTGGCAGCGGCTTTGGCAGCGGGGCTGGCGTTTTGGTCGACTCCATTATCAACACGGACGCCTTCCTGTACGAGCAAGGGGGTCACGTTGACACCGTCGCCAATCTTAATGTTGCAGACATCCTCGGTTTTTGTGCCCTTGGTGGCCTTCATATTGAGGACGAGGTCAGAACTCCTGAAATTGTCGAAATAGTCGATAGTGTCCTTATATGTATAAGTGCCGCCGGTCTTGTAGTCGATGGTGGTGTTGTTGTCCTTTATCGCCGAACCTTGGAGCGTGGCGTTCTTCATCTTGATTTCGCCACCGAAATTGTCGGATTTGAGGGTGGGAGTGCACACCAAGTATGCCTTCTTGTCGAAATACTTGGGCGGGAAGGTTACGGTAATTGATACCGGCACCCTTCCGGCGTGCATCTCCAACGGACTGGGAGTGATGCTCCTCTGAACGAGGTCAGAGTTTGCCGCCATTTTTTTGAGGCCGTTGCAGCCCGACGCGAGAAACGCCGTCGCCAACATCAGGGCCAGGTAATTAACTGTATTTTTCTTCATAATTTACTACTATTTGTGTTTAATTGTTATTATTCGTGCAAATTTATTCAAAAATGCAATGACTTCAAACCAGTATGGGCTTTTTTACAGATTTTTATGATTTTGTTTAAAAGTCGTATCTTTGCGACTGCCGACAATATACCCCGCAAAAATTGCGATGAACATCACAGCAAGAAACACGACCTTCGGGTTGCTGAGGCTACCGCCCATCACCAACACCACAATCAATGCCACTACAAGCCCTATGCCCATCCCAATCAACGCGTACAATGCCTTGTACCATCCCGTCCGCGCATAGCCGTGCGTCTTGATGAGATGCTTGGCAACGCCATCGAGACCGTCCTCCAACTGCCGCTTGCCCTGTTCGCCCGAATTGATGAGGTCGGGATAGGTGGCGGCGTAGAGCGCGAGGCGTTCCGTATTGGCGCAACACTCGCGGCAATTGCACCCTTCGCGGATGCTCGCCTTGGCAAGCGTGGTGATGAATCCAACACTATAAAAAGCGTAATCCTTCTTGTGAACCTTCTCACGGTTGTCGTCCAATGATTTCTGAATATCGTCCAATGTCGCCATTTGAATAAAATATTAACAAATTACAATCCAAATTATACAAATAAAAGTTTTTTTTAGTAATTTTGTGTTTGATTAAAACAACAGACACAAACCTACACCGTGAAAGTAACTTTTTTGGGCACAGGCACGTCGCTCGGCGTACCAATCGTGGGCTGCGACTGCGCAGTCTGCCGCTCCACCGACCCGCACGACAAGCGGCTGAGGAGTAGCGCACTCGTGGAGATAGACGGGAGGTGCATCGTCATAGACACGGGTCCCGACTTCCGACAGCAATGCCTCGCCTACAATGTGCGGCACATAGACGCATTGCTGATAACACATCCTCACCGCGACCACCTCGCGGGATTGGACGACATCAGGCCGTTCTGTTACATACAACAACAGGACATCCCAGTCTATGCCTCCGGCTTTACCTGCAACGCAATCAGGCACGATTTTGCATATTGTTTTGCCGAGCCCAAATACCCCGGCGTGCCAGACATCGTGCTCAACGAATTGGAGTATTACAAGCCGATAGATGTATTAGGTGTAGAGATAGTGCCATTGCCAGTGATGCACGCGCAGATGGTGGTAACGGCTTATAGGATAGGCAATTTCACTTATATCACCGACGCATCGAGCGTGCCGGAGGAGTCGTTGGAAATAATCAAAGGCACAGAAACCCTCGTCGTAAACGCCCTGCGCAAAGAGCGTCCGCATCCGTCGCATTTCATTCTGCCACAGGCTCTCGACCTCATCGCCCAAATAGCCCCACGCGAGGCATACATCACCCACATCAGCCACGACATTCCACACGCCGCGACGCAGCAAGAATTGCCACCGAATGTGCATCTTGCTTACGACGGGCTAATATTGGAATTATAGACTAATTGGCTGGTATATAAGATAATACGCGGAATCCGTCAGCCTTTTTGATGAGGACTGTGCGCATAGTCTTGCTCTTACGGGGGATGTTGTCGGGGTCTTCTGTCTGCCACTTGTCAGGGTCGGAATTTAGGTCGCCCTTCCAGCCCGGCTTGCAGGCGTAGATATTGGCGTTTACCATAATGGTGTCGCCCTTGGAGCCAAGCACCTTGTCCACCTG
>JAGCRY010000171.1 GCA_017964465.1 Bacteroidales bacterium
CCAATCCACGGAATAGAAGTCGGCGTCCACGAGAAGGTTCAATTTGCCGGTGATGTGGATGTCCAAATCCGCACCCACAAACCAAACTATCGTATCAAGGCAAACAACGCTCTCCCTGTACCACAATGTGTGGCGGTCGATGGGCGGCATTGTAGCATTTTTTTTGATTTTAAACGAGTTTTTCACGCCGGCGCGAAGCGTAAACAGGAAGTTGCCCGGCTCGCAGTTGGTTTTCTTTTTGAGCATAATTGTGAGACGCGCCTCGTTTCTCAAAGTGATGACGCTCGGCACGGTGCAAGTGTCGGATACGTATGAAGGTTTGTGTTTTTGTACGCCCTTGAAGAAAATGCCGGGATAGTCGATATTATGAACAGTGGCAAAATGCAGTTCCCTTGTCCTGAGAAATCCGCCGTCGTCCTCCGCCGGCTTGGTAAACCAACGGTGTTTCAACCCGACGTTTGGAATCACCACGTCGCCCAATACGTCAGTGAAAACTTCCGTCTTCTCGCCGATGCCATAACGCGACGGCGCAAAGAGCGACAATTCAAACCTGTGCTTGTCGATAGTGCAAGCCGTAGGTCTCGTCTGAAATTCGGGCTGCGCAATCGCAACGCCACAAATCAGGAACAGAAATAATGTTAATAAAATGCTTACTCTTTTACTCATTTATTCTTTAATTCATTTATTATGTTTCATTATCCTCACCATCTTCTGGTCTCATCCCGCGACACTTGGTAGCCAACGGTAAGCATCAACCCCGAATTATACACAATCGGAGCCATAAATTCCTTGTAATCCTTGAATGTGCTCACATACGCTCCTATGTCTAAGATGATATGACGGTAATAGACGCCGCCGCCCACGAGCAAGTATGTCTGGAACCAGCGTGGAGTCCAGTCAAATCGTGACTTGTCATGTTTCGGATCAGGCTCTCTATTATCGATAGAAATGTCACGTGCCTCATAAAACATCACGCCCGGCGCAAAACCTGTAAACCCATACAGACGCGGCTTCTTGCGGTGTTCGGTAGTCACCTTGAATTTTATTGGAGTCAGCACATTATTGAAACGCGCCTTCACATGATAATACTCATTCTCAAAACCAGGCATGTAAACATCGCTGAATTTGCCGCCGGTGCCAAGGTACGACAAGCCAAAAGTCACAAACCTAAACGTAGCAATGCGCAATGCATAATTGGTCTCCCAATATACATTAAGCATACGATGGATGTCGCCGCCAATCTCGCGTGAATCCACCTTGCCAAGAGCTGCGCCCGCTTTCATTGTAATCTGTTGTGCGCTCACGAATGTCGCTGACATAGTCATGACGACCGCCATCAACATCCCGATAAAGAAATTTCGAAGCATAAACATTATTCCTGACATGAAACATTACCTACCGTCGCCTATACGTCCGCGACCGTCGATCCCTGACGAAAAACAATCCAGTCGAAACCGTGAAATACATGTTGCGGATTGTGGACTTGCGGTTTTGCGGCTCATCCTCAACAGAGAAAAAGCCAACCTTATAACTAACATCTATAAAAAGGTCAAGCCCCTGCCCTATCGCGGTCTGATAGCCAACCGAAATTGCTCCGCCCACGTCATATTTACGGAGTTTGTTGATAAAAGACTGATTGAAAGCCTTTCCGACGGCGGTTGTGTCCTTGCTGCTGTCATATTTGACGACAGTATCTGCGCCGCAATGGATGGTCACCTTCTTCTGCGAATATGCATCCAACGCAAACGACGCCCACGGACCAATCTTGCCATAGAGCGCACCAAAAGACTGTTTCCACATCACAGGGATGCACAAATAATTGACATGCTTGGAGATATTTGTCTGATAGCGGAGCGTGCGGATGTTCTGCTGCGTGTATTTATAATACAAGTCTTTCCCCATATACGGGATAAGTGCTTCAGGGTCAGCACCATAATCCTCCGTCTTGATGTTCACGCCTTGCTGTGAATAAAACGCGCCCACCTCCAAATATGATTCAAAGGCTGTAGGAAAATTGAGCACCAAACCAGGACAAAAACCAAACCTCGGCTTCGAGCCCTCAATCTTGCCGGGGCCAACGAGATTGGAAAAATTTGCACCGAGGCTAAAACCAAGCACAGTGGCCTGAGCCATAACTTCATGCGTCATAACCACCAGTAACGACAATATCAATAATAATCTTCTGTACATAACTTCCTATTAATTTTGTTTTCTACTAACGACTACGGCAACAACACGCCGTCACTTTCATTAACGAAAAACACGCCGCAAAATTACTAATTATAGTCAAAAAATAAGCCATTGTGCCAACATTTTTTTGTCCACAGAAAAAAACTCGCAAAAAATGAAAAAATATTCTGCAAATATGTTTGTTATTTCAAATATAAAACATATATTTGCGCGTCAATTTACATTAACAAATTTAGACACACAAAATTATTTACATTTTATTAATCATTTAATATGAACATTTATATCGCAAACTTGAGCGTCAACGTCACCGACGAGGACCTGAGAGAGTTATTTTCCCCCTATGGAACAATCAATTCAGTTAAAGTAATCATCGACAAAGAGACCGGCAAATCCAAAGGTTTCGGCTTCGTGGAGATGCCAAACGAAGAAGAAGGACAGAATGCAATCGACGCCCTCAACGAGAGCGAGATCGAATTCGCAGTAGAAGGGGAAGAAGGCAGCGTGGAGAAGAAAGTTGTAAAAGTTTCTGTCGCACGTCCACGCCAGCAGAACAACAATCAAGGCGGCTTCCGCCAGCAGAACAACGGTTTCCAGCAGAGAAGGCAAGGTTTCAACAACGGTTTCCGCCAGCAGAACAACGGCTTCCGTCCCCGCCGACAGGGATACTACAATCAGGGATACAACAACCAAGGATACAACCAGGGTTACAACCAAGGATACAACAATCAAGGCTTCAACAACCAGGGATACAACAACCAGGGCTTCAATAACAACCCCGACGACCAGCAGGGCGACGACCAGCAGGGCAACTTCAACAACGGCTACGGAAACCAGGGATACAACAACCAAGACCGCTTCCGTCCCCGCCGCCAGAACTACAACAACAATGGTTACGGAAACCGTGGATACAACAACGGCTACAATAACAACGGCTACAACAACCGTGGTTACAACAACCGTGGAGGATACAACAACGGATACGGAAACCAAGGCTACGGCTACGGTCAGAGGTACAACCACGACCAGGAGCAGGACAACTACCGCTTCAATGACAACGCATCGCAGCCCAACAACGAACCCGAAACCGACGACGCAACTCTCAACAACGAATAGTAAAACGGCAAACGCCGAAACTCGGCTACACCAAATACTACGATAACAAAAACTGGGCGATGACCTTTTTTTAGGTCATCGCCCAATTTTTTTCATAAAAAAATTAAAAAAAGCGAACACTTTTGGCGTTTCTGTCGTTTAATGAAATATCTGTAAACACAATAATATCAATATTAACAAATCAACACCCGACAAATGAAAAGACAGATACTTCCAATTCTTACCAACTTTATTCTATTATTAGCGGCAATGACGCTATCAACATTGACAGCATACGCCGACATCCGTCTGCCACACTTATTCAGTGACCACATGATGCTCCAACAACAAAGCGCATGCCCGATATGGGGATGGGCATCACCAGGCGAAAAAATCACAATCAAAGGCTCTTGGGGCGCAGAGACCATCACAGAAACCGACGCTGACGGAAAATGGAACGCAAGAATAACAACAAAAAAATATGGCGGACCATACACAATCACCATAACAGGAAACAACACTGTCGTCATCAACGACGTCCTGATTGGAGAAGTGTGGCTCGCATCGGGACAGAGCAACATGGAAATCCCATTGATGGGATGGCAGCCACAAGACACCATTTTCGGTGCATACCAGACCATACAAAACGCTAACAACGACAATATCCGTTTCGCAAACGTCAAGCAGCAGGCCGCTTTCGAGCCTAAAGACAACTGCGACATCTCATGGCATCCCATAAACCCAGAAACCGCCACCTTCTGCAGCGCGGTAGCCTACTTCTATGCCACCAAAATCAACGCCGAGACTGGCATCCCCGTCGGCATCATAAATGCAAGTTGGGGCGGATGCAATGCCGAAAGTTGGGTGGACATCGAATACCTAAAAGCCCTCCCAGAATATAAAGAGAAAATCAACGAATACATGACCAGCCTGCCGCTGCAACTCAATCTCCACAACTGGATTAAGAAACACCCCGTTATCAAATCCGAGGCTCCATGGCCAAACGAATTTTCAAGCATGAAATTCAACGACGAGGAATGTGCAAAACTATCGTTCGACGACAGCAAATGGGAATCCATGAGGCTTCCATGCTACTACGACAATCCCGAAAACATAGGAAACTATGACGGAGTGGTATGGTTTAGGAAAAAAATTACAATCCCCGACGAATGGCAGGGCAAAAAACTCATCCTCTCGCTCGGACCTATCGACGACATGGACGCTGCTTTTGTAAATGGAGAAAAGGTCGGCGAGACTATGGAATCGGGATTCTGGAACCTGGAACGCAAATACACCATACAACCCGGTCTCATCAGAGCTGGCGAAATGCTCATCGCTATACGAATGCTGGACAACGGCAACGGCGGCGGCATCTACGGCAGGGCTGACCTTCTCAAAATTTATCCCGAAGGCGAAGAAAACAACCCCGACAACACCGTGTATCTCGCCGGAATGTGGAAATACCTGCCCACATGCGAATACCTCGACGATGTACTTTACCAATATGACCATAAAAAACTCGAATACTACAACCGCCCCAAGGTGGACGTCACGCTCAGCAATAAGACCCTCGCCGCCAACTACTACGGCATGTTGAACCCGCTCATCCCGTTCAAAGTGGCTGGAGTGATATGGTATCAAGGCGAAACCAACATAGGCCGCGCCGAAGAATACTATAAACTCCTCCCGATTCTTGTGCAATGCTGGCGCGACGCTTTCAAAAACCAGGGGATGAAATTCTATTATGCCCAGATTGCTCCATACGACTTTGGGTTTGCAAGCCCCGCATACGAAATACGCGAGGCACAGCGCAGGTGTATGTCTGTGATGAACGGCGTTGGCATGGCGACGTTACTCGACCTCGGACGCAAGGAAACCATGCATCCCGTACACAAAAAAGAAGTGGGTGAAAGGCTTGCTCGATGGGCTCTCAATGACCTCTACGGCAAAAAATGCGAGACTTCTGGTCCTGACTTTCACTCGATGGTTATCAACAAAAACACCATAGAACTCACCTTCACCCATGCCGAAAGCGGTCTCGTAGCAAAAGGCGGAAGGCTGTCTGGATTCGAGATAAGCGATTCGCGCGGCAACTTTCTGCCCGCCGAAGCCGAAATCTCCGGCGACAAGGTAATCGTTAAATGTGCAGAAATCCCCAAACCCAAAAACGTGCGCTACTGCTGGCAAAACTACATCCGCACGGCGTCGCTATTCAACCGCGCAGGACTGCCCGCATCGTCGTTCACCACAGAAAAAAGGATCTCGCCTAAAAAACAGGTGTTTACGGAATAATTTGATTACCACTGTTTGTTGATTTTCGAGTTTGTCAAAGCGCGAAGATAATGTTTTTTGCGTGGAAAAACATTTTTTTTGCAAAACATAGGGAAATGTGTAACTTTGCGTCAAAACTCGGTAGGAAAATGTGTGATTTAACACAAAAACTCGGTAGGAAAACGTGTAAATTGTGCAAATAAGTCGGTATGAAAATGTGTATTGCTATGTATAAACGCAAGATAGAGAGCAAATTACAGATATGGCAGAAAGATACCACACACAAGCCGCTTGTAGTGAAAGGCGTCAGACAGTGCGGTAAGACAAGTAGTGTGTTAGATTTTGCCCGAAAAAAATACAAAAACGTAGTATATCTCGACTTCCGCGAACATTCTGATTACAAAAAGTTTTTCACACCAAACTTAGATGTGGACTCAATCATAATGCGCATCACAGCCGCCATGCCCGACGTTGTGGTGGAAGCCGGTAACACTTGTTTTGTATTCGATGAAATACAAGACTGCCCGAAGGCAAGGGGTTCACTCAAATATTTTCACCTTGATGGAAGATACGACGTGATTTGCACAGGATCATTGCTCGGAGTAAACGGCTACAAAACACCCGAAGAACTTAAAGAAGAGCAAGAAGCATCCATCCCTGTGGGATTTGAGGACATTGTAGAAATGTACCCTATGGATTTTGAAGAATGGCTTTGGGCAAATGGCATCAAAGACATCCATTTGGGGTACCTAAAAAAATGTCTTGACAACGAAACGCCTGTTGACGAGGCTCTACACTATCGATTTAGCGAACTCTTGCATCAGTATATCATTGTAGGCGGTATGCCAGAGGTAGTCGCCACTTTCCTCGAAACCAAACAGATTGGCAAAGTGCTCTCCGTACAAAGGCGAATCATCGACGAATACAAATCTGATATGATGAAGTATGCCGCTACTGCCGACAAATCGCGCATAAGGGAGTGTTTTGAATCGATACCATCGCAACTTGCCCGCGAGTACAAAAAATTCAATTACACCACTGTTCGACAAGGCAGCCGAGGTCGCGACTACGCCGGAAGCCTGCAATGGATAGAAGATGCCGGCATAATACGCAGATGCTACAACACAGAAATAACAGAACTACCCCTCGATGGACATCGTATTCCAAGCGAATTTAAAGTCTATATGGCTGACATTGGGCTACTTGTAGCGATGCTTGAAGATGGTACGCAATCGAACATCCTGCAAGGCGACATTCTTAGTTACAACGGCGCAATTGCAGAAAACCTGATAGCCGACATTCTCGGCAAGATGGGGCGCAAACTCTATTATTATCACAAAGACGGTGGTGTGGAACTCGATTTTCTAATCCGTTACCAAGGACAATGCACACCAATAGAATGTAAAGCCACCACCGGCAACTCCAAATCGATACGCACCATACTCAAACACCCCGACAAATACCACGTAACCAACACCATCAAATTCGGCAACTACAACATCGGCAGAAACAACGGACTGCTTACACTGCCAATGTATATGGCATTTTTACTAAGAGAGGTTTAATAGTTGGGGAGAAGGACGCTCCGAATCAACCGCGAGTTTCGGTTTGGAGTTCGGCTTTCGCAAGAATTAAAAAAAAAATTCACGTTGGTTTTCAATGGGTTGCAACGGTGAATTGTAGAGACGATGTGCACATCGTCTCTACTGTTCACTGAATCATCTCCATCACAGCCTTAGCAATCGCCTCCGCGTCGTATCCGCACAATTTATACAAATCCTGCGGTGTACCGTGTTCGATGAATCGGTCGGGAATGCCGAGGCGTTTAACCTTCGGATAATAGCCCTTGTCGGCGCAAAATTCGAGCAATGCGCTGCCGAAACCGCCTTGAAGGGCGTTGTCCTCCACAGTGACGATGCGTTTATACTTTAATAGGACACCGTGCAAAAGGCCTTCGTCCAGAGGCTTGACGAAACGCATATCATAATGCGCCGGATGAATGTCATGCACGGCGAGAAGCTCCAAAGCCCTGCTTACTTCGTAACCGATTGTGCCAATGGAAAGTATGGCTACATCAGAACCGTCTGAAATCATGCGCCCGCGCCCAACTTCGAGTTCCTCGAAAGGACGCTGCCAGTCGGCGTTGTGACCGTTGCCACGTGGATAGCGTATGGCAAAAGGCGACTGAGCCAACTGAGCCGTATAGAGCATGTTGCGGAGTTCCACCTCGTCCATCGGCGCGGCGACTATCAGATTTGGAATATGTCGTAAATAAGAAATGTCGAACGCGCCCTGATGCGTTGCGCCGTCAGCTCCCACAAGTCCCGCCCTGTCGAGGCACAAGACTACATGGAGCCTTGGCAAGCATACATCATGGATTATCTGGTCGTAGGCACGTTGCATGAACGACGAATAAATATTACAATACGGCAATAATCCCTGAGCCGCCATGCCTGCCGAAAATGTTACAGCGTGTTCCTCAGCTATGCCCACGTCATAGACGCGGTCGGGAAATTTTTCCGCCATGATATTCAGCGAACATCCTGTCGGCATGGCTGGAGTCACACCTATTATATTGGGATTAGCCTCCGCAAGTTCCGTTACAGTAATACCAAAAACATCCTGAAACTTAGGGCCTTGTGGCTTTGGAGCGGATAATTTTTGACCAGTCTTGATGTCGAAAGCCACACTCGTGGCGTGCCATTCGGTCTGGTTTTCCTCTGCAAACTTGTAGCCCTTGCCTTTTTTGGTCAAGACGTGCAACAGCTTTGGACCGTGGATGTTGCGCATTTCGCTGAGGATGTCGGCGAGGTGCACCACGTCATGCCCGTCGATGGGTCCAAAATAACGGAAACCCATGCCCTCAAACAAGTTGCTGCGCTTCATGACAGTCTGTTTTATTCCACTCTCCACCTTGGAGATAAAACTCCTCGCTCCTGGCGCAAGCCTTTCAAACCTGCCCAACGTGTCCCAAACTTCCTTTTTAATGCGGTTGTAGGTACGGGAAGTGGTGATGTCGAGAAGATAATCGTTGAGCGCACCACGGTTTTGGTCGATGGCGATATGGTTGTCATTAAGGATGACGAGAAGATTTGAACGCTGGATTCCGGCGTTGTTCAGAGCCTCAAAAGCCATTCCGCCAGTCATGGAGCCGTCGCCAATGACAGCGATGACGTGCTGATCACTGTGTCCGAGCTGTTCAGCCGCCACAGCAAGCCCCAACGCCGACGATATCGACGTGCTTGCATGACCAACAGTGAAAGCATCATAGACACTCTCGTCCCTATTGGGGAACGGACTGAGTCCGTGGAGGTTACGCAGCGTCTCAAACATATTCTTTCTACCCGTCAATATCTTATGTGCATACGCCTGATGCCCCACGTCCCATACAATCTGGTCGTAAGGAGTATTATAGACATAATGCAGGGCGACAGTGAGTTCTATCACGCCCAATGTAGCTGCAAAATGCCCTGGATGCTGGCTGATAACCTCAATGACATACCGCCGCAACTCATCACAGAATTGCGGTAGCCTGTCCTTCGGTATCTTTTTCAAGTCGTCGGGATAATTCACCTGGTCCAACAGTGGGTATTTGCTGCTCATTTTTGGATAGTTTGCTAAAAAACCGCGCAAATATACGAAATATTGACCTTAATTTATCAAAATAAATGCTAAATTTGCGTTTCCAATCTATTAAGGACTGTAACAATGAAAGAATTTTGGCTCATAACACGCTATCTTACAGCGCGTAAGATATTCAATCTCATTACTCGCTCGCTTGGTCGTATGCTCAGCCGCATCACTCGCCGCTACATTAATATCGGGATGCCGTGGTCATACTCGATAGAACCGTGCGACATCTGCAATCTCCACTGCAAGGAATGCGTATCGGGGCTTGGCGTCATCCGCCGCCGCCGTGGACGCATCAAGATGGATGATTACCGCCACGCCGTAGATGAAATCGCGCCCTACGCCACCAATCTGTTCCTATATTTCCAAGGCGAACCGACAATGCACCCCGACTTCCCCGAAATGGTAAGGTACGCCCATGACAAAGGAATTTTCACGGCGACATCCACAAACGGTCATTACCTTGACGAGGAACTCTCGGCGAAGATTGCGGCGTCGGGCTTGGACAAGATGATTGTATCCCTCGACGGCTATGATCAGGAGACATACGCGGCGTACCGTGCGGGTGGTGATTTTCAACAAGTATTGACTGGCATCCGCAACCTCGCCGCCGCAAAAAAACGCATCGGCACAAAAACGCCTCTCATCGAAGTGCAGACCCTCGTCACCAAAATCAACGAAGACAATCTCCCTGCCATACGCAAAGTGGCGATGGATGCGGGGGCGGATTTGCATTATTACAAGACGATGCAGATAGAGAATCCAGAAGATTTTGAGGTTTTCAAGACCTCAATTGACCGTTATTCGCGTTACGATGCCAATAACTGCCTAAAAAATCCCGTCGGATACTGCCGTCGAATCATTGACTCGGCTGTCATCACGATAGATATGGACGTGCTGCCCTGTTGCTACGACAAGGACGCACAGCTAAAACTCGGCAACCTACGGAACAACACCCTACGCGAGATTCTGAAATCAGAAACAGCCAAGAAGATAATCTCCGCGATAGAGTACGACAGGGACAAGAGACCGGAGATATGCAGGAATTGCGGAGGATAAGTTTTTTTTGTAATTAACAATAATAATTACTACCTTTGTGCCCAATACTGAACGCCGGCGCATACGCTGAACGGAATTTGGCAGGCGCGGCATAATTAAACTAATCGTAAACAAAATGGGCTGGTTTAACAGATCACAACAAGGTATCAATACCGAGACTAAAGACAAAAAGGAAATCAAAGACGGACTGTGGTACAAATGTCCTCAATGCAAGGAAATTCTTACAACCGACGACCACAGGGAAAACCTCTGCGTATGCCCAAAATGCGGCTATCACGAGCATATTTCCACCGCCGAATATTATCAGATATTATTCGACGACAACAAATACGAGGAACTCTTTGCGTCGCTCCATAGCAGCGACCCCCTCGGTTTTGTCGATCGCAAAAAATACACCGACCGCATCGCAGCCGTTGAAAAACAGACCAATCTCAAAGACGCCATCACCGCCGCAACAGGCGCATTGGAAGGCCGCAAAGTGGTGATTGACTGTATGAACTTTGAGTTTGTGGGAGGTTCGATGGGCTCGGTAGTGGGCGAAAAAATAGCCCGCAGCGTCGATTACTGCATCGCCAACAAGATGCCGCTCATCATCATTGCACGTTCAGGCGGCGCGAGAATGATGGAAGGTGCGTTCTCATTGATGCAGATGGCTAAAACCTCCGCAAAACTCACTCAACTCAGCGACGCACGACTGCCGTACATTTCACTGATGACAAACCCGACCACGGGCGGCGTTTCGGCGTCTTTTGCGATGCTCGGCGACATCAATATGGCAGAGCCTGCCGCGCTCATTGGTTTCGCAGGACCAAGGGTCATAAGGGAATTCACTGGCAAAGACCTTCCCGACGGATTCCAGAGCTCAGAGTTTTTGCTCGAACACGGCTTCCTCGACTATATCGTTGAACGCAAGGACCTCAAACACACACTTGCGAGAATGTTGAACATGATGATGTAACCAATCATAAAAATACTGGAATTATGAAAATGAAAAAAATCACACTTCTGCTCCTCTGCCTTATCGCGCTGAGCACTTCAGCCATAGCCCAGTACTCCACATCCAAGACGTCATACTCGTTTCCTGTTCGCAACCTCCCAACGAACTACGTGCCGGTAGGACAACGCGAATACAGCATCAGTTGCGGATTTGCACGGCAGATAAGCCCCTACTTCTCTCCAAATGAAGTGGCTGAGGCATTGCATCTTGACGGATGGACAATGACAGACAACCCTGACAAAGCGTCGCTACGCATCACCATCAACGCCTACGATTTCCTAATCGAAGGAATCCATGAAGACAAATTTGTAGAAAGGACGAGAATCCATGGTGAATACGTGCCGGTTGAATATTTCACGCCGGTAATTGACTATTCGGTTATCATTGAATACGTTTTTGAAACAAACAACTCCCGCCAGCAATTCTCAAACGTCGATGTTTTCTCTCACCGTCCGCCGGTCAACTCCTTCAGAATGGACAAACGATTCATCAACCCCAGGGATTGCCATGACTTCGTTAGGGAAAACAAAGAGGTCTTCATTGAAAAAATCATCAGGACTGAACTCTACAACACCATCGAGGAAATCAACCAGAAACTTGTGCCGGCGTTTGTATATTATCCCACTACAGATCAAATCAAACTTGCGTTCTTCAATTCCAAAAAAAGCCCATATTACGCAAAACACCAGAGCGCACGTAACGAAATCAGAAATATCATAACGTCGATGCCTTTGGACGGCAGCCTTGCCCCAACCATCCGCAAAATGCAGCCGTGGATCGAACATTTCAAGGAGATTGAAAAATCACTATCCTCCACAAACAAGAAACAGAAACAAGCCAAGGCGGACATGGTATATAACCTCGCTCAAATTTACTACGCGCTCGAAATATTTGACGTGAGCCGCGACTACTTCAACCGCCTTATCAATGAATTTGATGACTCGTCTGGCAAACGCATGCTCCGCGCACTCGAAAGAACAGAATCAGAAATGAAACGCCACAATCTACAGACAAGGCATTTTTAGCATCCTAATCATAACGCATAAAAAGAATAAAGCCGACCATCAAATAATTGACGGTCGGCTTTATTCTTTAATCTCTAATCTTTATCCTTTAATCTTTATTCTTACCTTACCACAATCCTTTGACCGAGTCTCAGAATCTTGTTTGCGGAAATTCCGTTGAGACTGCAAAGGCGGGCAACTGTTGTGTGATACTTGCGGGCGATAGCGCCAAGAGTGTCGCCGGACCTGATGATGTGAACTACACGCTCAGTGGTCTGTGACGACTCCTTGTCAGTCTGTCCGTAGTGGGAATAGATATTAAAGTAATGCTTTTTCAATGTAAAGAGCGTGTCGCGGAGCTGACCATTGGGGAAATCGAAAATACGCTCTGCATCAAACGGTTTGCCCATGTAGCGAACCTCAAAATGCAAGTGAGGGCCAGTGCTGCGTCCCGTGCTTCCGCCAAGTCCAATGACCTCGCCAGCCTTCACGAGTTCGTTTTCTTCCACGAGATGCTTGGAAAGATGGGCGTAATAAGTCTCAAGACCGTTGGCATGACGTACTACGATGAGATTGCCATATCCACCTGCATCTGCCACTTCACGGATGACACGCACCTTACCGTCAAATGCTGCACGAATAGTATCTCCCGTTGTTAGGGCGATGTCAGTGCCCTTGTGGTCGCGATGACGACGGAACTTCCAGCCCGACGTCACTTGTCCTTGTATTGGGCAACACCAACCATGAAGACTATCGGTCAAAAGGAGGTCAACCTCGGCAGGCAGCGATGCGAGTGTTACATCCATGTAGGCATGGATCTGCTCCTGCTCCCAAGCGTCCTGGAAATCTTCATCGGAAATATTTGGGCGTTCAAGTTCGATGTACTTCCATGTATAATCCTCAAAGAGGACAATCTTCTTATACTTGTCTGCGGTATTAACCGTGTCGATAGCCTTAACTGTCGGTGGGAGTTCTGGCTCATCTGGTCCTACCTTTGCCATCAGTGAATTGATGTCGAATTTCTGTCCGTATGCTCCTAATGTGAGCACAACGGCAACCATGGTCAAAAGTCTCTTTTTCACGATCTTATATACTTATTAAATGGGTTTGTACTAAAAAACGGGTAAAGGAGCCTGCCGTTTTGCTTGCCCCTCTACCCGTTTCTTTTCATATAACGTGCCAAAATTTCACGATAATGCTTTATAAAATCATCGTTCCACAACTTTTTCCTCGAATGCTTCAAGCGTGTCGCCTATCTGGAAGTCGTTGAAGTTCTCCAAACTGATACCACACTCCATGCCCAAATTAATTTCCTTGGCGTCATCCTTGAAGTGCTTGAGTGCGGCTATCTTGCCAGTGAAGATTACCACGCCTTCGCGGATTACACGTACCTTGTTGGAACGCAGAACCTTGCCTTCCATGACAAGACATCCGGCAATATTGCCGACCCTGGATATTTTGAACACATCCTTAACTTCCACCATGCCGTTGATTTCTTCCTTGGTCTCCGGCGCAAGCATGCCCTTCATGGCATCCTTGATGTCGTTGATGGCGTCATAGATGATTGAGTAGGTCTTAATTTGAATTTGGTCCTTCTCCGCGAGTTTCTTGGCATTTGCGGACGGACGCACCTCAAAGCCGATGATGATGGCGTTGGATGCAGATGCGAACAAAACGTCACCTTCAGAAATCTGACCCACACCTTTTGATAGGATGTTGATTTGGATTTCTTCTGTGGAGAGTTTTTCGAGAGAATCCTGCAACGCCTCCACGGAGCCTTGAACATCCGCTTTGAGAACGATGTTAAGTTCCTGGAAGTTACCAAGTTTGATACGCCTTGCGATTTCGTCAAGCGTGAGGTGTTTCTTTGTACGGAAACCGATTTCACGGTTAAGTTGTTCTTGCTGCAATGCTTTTTCACGAGCTGAACGTTCGTCACTCATCACCTCAAACCTATCACCGGCAATCGGAGAACCGTCGAGACCGAGGATTGATGCAGGCTCGGCGGGACGTACTTCTTTGATGTTCTTTCCGCGCTCGTTGAACATTGCCTTGACTTTACCTGAATGGCTGCCCGCCCATACAATGTCGCCTACCCTGAGGGTGCCGCGCTCCACGATTACAGTAGCCATGTAGCCACGACCCTTGTCGAGAGTGGATTCAACGACTGTACCCTGTGCCTGGCAATTGAAGTTCGCTTTCAATTCGAGCATCTCTGCCTCGAGAAGGATACGGTCAAGAAGTTTGTCCATATTAAGACCCGATACAGCGGAAATTTCCACACATCCATAGCTACCGCCCCAGTCTTCGACGAGGAAGTTGCGGTTTGCAAGTTCTTCCTTGATTTTGTCGGGGTTTGCAGTTGGCAGGTCAATCTTTGTGATAGCAAACACAATAGGAACGCCTGCTGCTTGTGCATGAGCAATTGCCTCTTCGGTCTGCGGCATCACTGTACTGTCTGCAGCCACAACGATAACCGCTATATCCGTGATCTTGGCACCACGCGCACGCATCGCGGTAAATGCCTGGTGTCCAGGAGTATCGAGGAATGTGATATGTTTGCCGTCGCTCAGTGTAACATTATATGCGCCGATAGCCTGCGTAATACCGCCAGCCTCGCCGGATATGACGTTTGTCTTGCGGATATAGTCGAGAAGTTTTGTTTTACCGTGGTCAACGTGTCCCATCACGACTACAATCGGCGCACGTGGCTGGAGATCTTCAGGCTTGTCTTCAACCTGATCCTTCTTGTCCTCGTCTTTATCTTTGTCGATAAATTCCACATCAAATCCAAACTCGGATGCAACGACCGTAATGATGTCGGCATCGAGCCTCTGGTTAATTGAAATGATTGTACCAAGATCGAAACAAACCGAAATAATCTGGTTCACAGGCACGTCCATGAGGGATGCAAGTTCATTGGCGGACACAAATTCAGTGACCTTAAGAATCTTCTTTTCTTTCTCCTCACGTTCCTGCTCCTCTATGATTCTCTTCTGTTCTTCCGCACGCTCGATATGGCGACGTACAGCAGCCTTGTTCTTTGTCCTTTGGAATTTCGCAAGAATTTCCTTCACCTGCTTATTGACATCTTCCATGCTAATTTCCGGGACATTCTGCTGACGTTTGCCGCGTTTTGAGGACTTGTCGCGCTGTTTTTCCTGCGATTTGCCGGAGTCGCCGCCCTTCTTGTCGCCGCCTCCTTTTTTGTCGCCCTTGCGCGAACCTTCTTTTTTGTCCTTCTTTTCGCCTTGCTGCGCCGCTGCCTCGTTGATGTCAACACGCTCTTTATCAATACGTTTGCGTTTGTTGCGCTTCTTTCTTTTTCTGCTGTCTTCGAGGTCAATCTTACCAAGAATCTTTGGACCGCTGAGTTGTATTGAGGCTCCCGGTCTGAAAATTTCTGTTCCTACAGATTGTACGGTGCTATTGTCGGGCTCTGCTAAGCTTTCTGCAGGCTTGGCAGGTGCCGACGGAGTTGTATTTTGCGCAAAGTTCTGAACCGTTGGCGCCTCAGCTTTCGACTGCTGCTGTCGATTGCGGTCTTGTTGATGGACTAACGGTTTCCTGTCGGGGCGTGTCTTGGTGTTGATAGCGTTCAGATCTATCTTGCCAACAATCTTTGGAGCTGAAGGCTCCTGGAATTTCTGGCGATGACGGTCATTCCTTTGCTGATTTTGGGGCTTTTGGTTGTTGTTGGATTTCTGGTTAGAGTCTGACACTTTACCTTCCTTTTGGTCGGAGGAAGAAACTTGATTAGTGTTCGCAGCCTTGTTTGCCTTGTTTTCAGCATTGATTGCTCTTCTGCGTTCTTTTTCTATCTCGGCCTCCTTTTCGCTTAGTTTCTTAGCCATTTGGTCGGAGGCATACTCGCGCTGTAGGAGTTCGTACTGCTTTGCGGTTATCCTCGCATTAGGGTTATTGTCAACTTCAAAACCCTTTTTCGTGAGAAAGTCCACAATCGTTCCAACTCCTACGCTGAGCTCCTTGGCTACTTTGTTTAATCTTGTCTCTTTTTCCGGCATAAGCAATTAAGTTAGTTAGTGTTTCTATTTTTGCAACGTGACGGCATGATTCAGCCGCCAAAGCTACTCTTGCTCCAATTCTTCCTTGAAGATCTTGATAACTTCGTCAATGGTTTCCTCCTCGAGGTCGGTGCGGCGGATAAGCTCTTCACGCGGGATGTTGAGCACGTCACGCGCAGTATCGCAGCCGATTGACTTGAGGGTGTCGATAATCCAACCTTCAATCTCGTCGGTGAATTCCTTGAGATCCACGTCGTCTTCCGCTCCTTCTTCGATGTCGCGGAATACCTCAATGTCGTAGCCAGTGAGCTGTCCGGCGAGTTTGATGTTGCTGCCGTTTTTGCCGATGGCCTTCGATACTTCCTCGGGGTCGAGATATACTTCCACCTTCTTCTCAGCCTCCACAACGCGGATGTCGTTGATATTGGCGGGCGAGAGGGTGCGCTGTACAAAGAGCGGGATGTTGTTGGTGTAGGGCACAACGTCGATATTTTCGTTGCGCAATTCGCGGACGATGCCGTGTATACGCGAACCCTTCATACCTACGCACGCGCCTACGGGGTCGATGCGCTCGTCGTAACTCTCCACAGCCACTTTGGCGCGCTCGCCGGGTATGCGGACAATCTTCTTGATGGTAATCAGGCCGTCGAGTATCTCCGGCACTTCCATCTCGAAGAGCCTCTCCAAGAAGGCTGGCGATGTCCTCGACAATGTGATTGCTGGGGTGCCGTTCCTCATCTCTACGTTGCTGATGACAGCCTTCAATGTGTCGCCCTTGCGGAAGAAATCGGTGGGAATCTGCTCCTGCTTGGGAAGCGAGAGGTCGTTGCCGTCCTCGTCGCGTACAAGTATTTCTTTTTTCCAGACCTGATATACCTCGCCTGTTACCACCTCGCCGATGCGGTTTTTGTATTTTTCGTAAAGTTTCTCTTTCTCAAACTCCATAATCTTCGCCGTGAGGTTTTGGCGCAGCGTGAGTATGGCACGGCGTCCGAAGTCCTGAAATTTCACCTCGTCCGTAACCTCCTCGTCGATTTCGTAGTCGGAATCGATGCTCTTGGCCTCGGAGAGCGAGATTTCAAGGTTGGGATCCTGCACGTCACCGTCTTCTACAACGACACGGTTGCGCCATATTTCGAGGTCGCCTCGGTCGATGTTGATGATGATGTCGAAGTTTTCGTCGGTGCCAAACCTCTTGGCGAGGATGCTCCTGAATACTTCCTCAATCACGCGCATCATCGTGGCGCGGTCGATGCTTTTCTGCTCCTTAAACTCGGCAAAGGATTCTATCAGATTGTTGATTTCCATATTTTTCCGCCTGTATTGTATTGTTTAAAACGCAATTTTTATCTTTGTGTATTTTATGTCGCAATAGTTGTATGGTGTCTGCACCTGCACTTTCACTTTTTTGCCGCCCTGACGCTCGGTGTGTGTCTCTTCGAGCGTAAACGACGTGTCGCCCGCTGAGGCTATCGTGCCACGGAGTTTTTCGCCGTCGATAGTCTCCACGACCACCTCGCGACCAATGTTTTTGAGGTACTGGCGCGGAATCCTGAGCGGCTCGCTGAGCCCCGGACTCGACACTTCGAGGTCAAAATCTTCCTCGTCCCTATTGAGCGACGCCTCTATCGCCGCGCTCAATTCGCCGCACTCGTCGATGGTGATGCCTGTATCGGTGTCCGCCTTTACAACAATGTTGTTGTCCTTGGATACCTTGACATCTACTACAAAAAATTTGGACAGCGATGGATTCTCCTCCACCAACTGCCGGATTGCTTCTGCTGAAACCATATTTTTTTGCGATAAAAATAGGGGACTTTGGTGTCCCCTATCCCTTGCCGCAAAATTACACATTGTATTTGGATTATGCAAGTTTATTTGCAAATTTTTTTTACATTGTTGTCACGATATGCCTTACAATGTGCTACAATGCTTATTTGTTGCTGTATGTATTTTCGCGTGTCTTCTGGTCCAAAACCTTGATTTGGTATTTTTTGCCGTGTTTGTTGGTGAGTTTGGTGTCACGAAGCCACGGATTAAGCATTTTTAACATTTTATAGTTTACACACTGTTGTTTTCCAAACTCGTAGAGGTCGGTGATGGCGGTATCTACTTCGATGGTGCGGGTCTTAATCTCGGGGTAGAGGTCTTTCTCTTTATAGACGAAGCCATATTTTTCGGGGTTTTGCATCACAAGTTTCAATGCAAGGATGCGGAACACGTAACGCCCGGTCTCGGTGTAATTGCGCAGGTCATAATAAGAATTGACTCCCTGATTGTCCACCAACTTCTGCAATCCTGCCTGTCCGCAGTTGTATGCCGCCGCCGCCATCGTCCAACTGCCAAACTTGTTGTAGCCCTGACGGAGATACTTGCAGGCTACTTGGGTGCATTTTTCGATGTTGTAACGCTCATCTACTTCCGCATTGATTTCCAGACCGCCGTCCTTGCCCGTGGATTCCAATATCTGCCAAAATCCCACAGCCTTGGCGGGCGATACCACGTGATCCATTCCGCTCTCGGCTACACAAAGGTAGAGGAAATCCTCTGGCATGTTATTTTCGGCGAGGGCGCGGCGCAGGGTCGGGAAGTAGCGGTTGGCTCGTTTCAAATATATGAACATCTGCGAATGCCAATACATCACCTTTATAATTTCGGCGTCGAGAGCCTCGCGCACGTCAAAATCTTCGAGCGG
>JAGCRY010000172.1 GCA_017964465.1 Bacteroidales bacterium
ACATTCCCGATGATGCGGCGTACCTGTCGTTGGTATTTAAAATCTCCTTTAAAGTCATAGTAAATAATTATTCATTGCAGGGCGTAAAATTAGGCATTTTTTTCATAACTGCAAAAATTAATTGACAGACACGGTGATATTAAGTATTTTTGGTAGAAAAAATGCGGGGAAACACTACCGTGGTAAATGGCAAATAAATCGTAATTTATTTATCACGCCATCAATGTAACAATATCTCCTCCAAACTCCTTTTCGGCACGCAATGCACGCCGTCCGCGTCGCGGTAATACTTCACGCTGCCATCTGCCGGCATATCAACGATTTTGAAACGCTCCGCCGACTTGCCAATAGCCAACACAGCGAGCGGCGGCATCTCCAAATGCAACGCTTCGGCAATCTCCTTGCCGTTGAAAGCACAGATAATCAAGCCGTTGAGACCTATCTCGACGGCTTTCAATAGCATCGACTGCAACGAAATGCCAAGATCTACATAGACATAACGCTCCAGCTCGATTGCGCTGCACACTATTATAAAAGAGAGCGGCTCCGTGCCAGGAAACGGCAAATGCAACTCAGGCAATGCGCCGCCGAGTTTGATGTTTTTATTGACAGCCGCTACCTCGTCGTCAGCCGTCACAAGCCTATAACGCAACGCCTGTTGATTCCTCGCCGACGGGATTTTGGTATTGACGGCAACTATTTTGCGCAAGACATCCTCGCCCACGCGCACCGAATGGTCGTAGCCACGGCAACTGCGGTTTTTCAACAGGAGCGAATCGAGGGTATGCCCAATTTTTTTGACGGTCTTGCGGTTACCGAAGACCTCCTCATAACGTTTTTCAAGATAATTGTCAGCCATAATAATATCAAAGTGTGGGGTTTTAAAACTACGCACAAAGATAATGAAAAAAATTTTTCAAAAAAAATGCCCAAAATGTTTCATTAGTCTTAAAATAGTGATATATTCGCACACAAATTCAAACAAACATACTAAAAACTTTAATCATCTGACAATCAAAATGATAGATCGCGACGATTTTGTCCCCGACGAAGGATGGGAGAGGTTCAGGGAGATAAGCAAGGATT
This sequence comes from Bacteroidales bacterium, assembly GCA_017964465.1. GTDB lineage: Bacteria > Bacteroidota > Bacteroidia > Bacteroidales > UBA3824 > UBA3824. The sequence goes on from JAGCRY010000172.1 coordinate 1,087, forward strand.
TTCCGACGCCCAATATATTCGTCAACCTTGATGTCATCGAGGCGGAATACAAACACTTGATGAAGACATTTCCATACGGAGACGTCTATTTTGCCGTAAAAGCCAACCCCGGCATACCGGTAATCAGACTGTTGAAGGAGTTAGGCTCCAATTTTGACATAGCATCCCGGTACGAACTCGACGACGTATTGGCACAAGGCATCTCGCCCGACCGTCTTTCGTATGGCAACACCATCAAAAAGGCGGACGACGTGGAATACTTCTACAAAAAGGGTGTCAGGATGTTTGTAACCGACTCCAAGGACGACCTCAAAAACATCGCCGACCGCGCCCCCGGGTCCAAGGTTTTCGTCAGGATACTCATCGAAAATTCGTCCACAGCCGACTGGCCACTCTCGCGCAAGTTTGGTTGCCATCCCGATATGGCGTACAACCTTCTCGTGATGGCGAAAGAACGCGGATTGGAGCCATACGGAATCAGTTTTCACGTGGGAAGCCAGCAGCGCGACATCGGACAGTGGGACGACGCTATCTCCAAGACAAAATACCTCTTTGAATCGCTCGAAGAAGAGGAGGACATCAAACTCAAAATGATTAATATGGGCGGCGGTTTTCCGGCTCGTTACATTCAGCCCTGCAACGACCTCTCTGACTACGCCTCAGAAATCACCCGTTATCTCCACGACGACTTCGACGAGATACCCCGCATCGTCTTTGAGCCGGGACGCTCCCTCGTGGGCAACGCCGGCATATTGACATCGGAAGTGGTATTGATTTCGCGCAAAAACAACACCTCGCTCTCTCGCTGGGTGTATCTCGATTGCGGTCTCTTCAACGGACTCACCGAAACCCTCGGCGAAGCCATCAAGTACCCCGTAATCACCGACAAGGACAACGGAAAATGTGGCGAAGTGATTCTTGCTGGTCCAACCTGTGACAGTGCCGACATTATGTACGAAAACACAAAGTACAAACTCCCAATCGACCTCAAAAGCGGCGACAAGGTGTATTGGCTCACCACAGGCGCATACACAAGCACGTATGCATCTGTCAAGTTCAACGGCTTCCCGCCCATCAAGACCTACTATTATGACAAAAAAGCCATCTACGACGTAGATGGCAATGTGGTAAAATCGTTGTCGTAAAGACGCACGTCCGTGCGTCTCTACGACACGACACATTATTTTTTCACCATATTCAGAATCTTCTTAGCGTCGGAATCACCATCCGACGCTTCGTTTTTAAGGTCTTTCATTATCTTGTCGCCGCCGTCGGGATTGTTGACGGCTTTCAAGAACCATTCCTTAGCCTTTGCGGCGTCCTCAGCTGCGCCCTTGCCTTTCAGGTAGCATTTGCCGAGGGCGAGTTGTGCGTCGGCGTTGCCCTGCGCGGCACTTTTCTCAAACCATTGGAATGCGGCGTTGGCGTCCTTGGTGCAGCCCTCGCCCTTCTTGTAACACCTGCCGAGTTGATACTGTGCCTTGGCGTTGCCTTGTTGTGCTGCCTTGCTGTACCATTCAAACGCTAATGCGTCGTCCTCCTTCACGCCGTCGCCCTTGTCGTAGGCGCGGCCGAGTTGGTACTGAGATTTGGCGTGTCCTTGTTCTGCCGCCATTTTGTAATACTTGACGGCTGTTTTGTCACTCTTTGCCACGCCGAAACCTTTCTCGTAGGCACGGCCGAGTTGGTATTGAGCCTTGGCGAATCCCATATCCGCCGCCTTCTGGTAGTTTGTGAAAGCAGTGGCGTAATCCTTGGCATCGTCGGCTTCCTTGCCGGTCTTGTAGTATTGTTCGGCGGTCTGCGCCGATGCTGTGGCGGCCATCATCATCACAACGACCAACACTGAAGTCAAAATCTGTTTCATAATTGTTTAGATTTAAGATTATTTTATTTTCACGGCAAATGTAGACATTTTAAATACCAAAATATCTTAAAAAAACAAAAAAAACGTCCCGGCGTTTGGGGGGAGCCGGGACGAAAAATAATCATCGGATAAAAATTGATAACAGCTCTTTTATGGATTAGAACTTGAACCACAAACATTAAAACAATTAGTATAAACACATCATCAAAAAACAAATTCTATCATTAGGGTAGCAAGTATGTCTTAGGATTAATAATCAATCTTATTGCCTTTCATCTTAAAGACACGCAACTTAAGGGATACCCTATGCAAATAAATGTTAAAAATTCACCCGTACAAAACCACGCCTATAATTATTTGTCGAATTTTCTTTTTACATTCCAACTAAAATTTTACCTTTGCACTGTGGAAATAATTGCAATTATTAAATATGACAAACATAGGATTTACAAGTGAACATCTCTCAGAGATAGCCGTAGCGGGCATCCAAGAGAAAAAAGGACAGAAAATTACCAAACTCGATATGCACGGCATTGACGGCAGCGTGTGCGACTTCTTCGTTATATGTCAGGCTGACAACCCACGGCAGGTGCTCGCAATCGCCGACAGCGTGGAGGATTTCGTTTTTGAAAACACTAAACAATGGCCATACCACAAGGAGGGCAAAGAAAACGCCGAATGGGTGCTGCTCGACTACGTGGATGTAGTTGTGCACATCTTCTTAGACGAAAAACGCGACTTCTACAAACTCGAAAAGCTCTGGGCTGACGCGCCAAGAACCGACTACGACGACACTCAGAAGTAAGAAAAACAAGGCATATCCTAAGACATCAGAATACATAGTGTAACGCTTAAAAATATGAACAACAAAAACTTCCAAAAAAACAACATCATATTTTGGATATTCGGAATTGTACTGCTCCTGATAGGCGTAGTGCAATTCTCCGACTTCAAAGGCTCGCCCAAGACCATCGACTGGAACGAACTCAAAACGATGCTCAAAAACCACGAGGTTGAGCGCATCGTCGTCATCAACAAGGAGCGCGCCAACATCATCCTCACCCCGGAAGCGTACAACAAACAGAAGTACGCGAAACTCAAAGAAATGAAAATCCCTGCACAGGGACCACACTTCTATTATAATGTGCCCTCCATAGAGACATTCCAGACGAGGTTAACAGACGCTCAAAAGGACACGCCTGAGGACGAGCAAATATTTTTTGAGAGCGACACACAGACAAATTATGCCTATGAAATCATAAGTTGGATACTGCCATTGCTCATATTTTTTGGCATTTGGATTTTCATATTCAAACGCATGGGCGGCGGTGGCGGAATATTCAATGTCGGCAAGTCGAAGGCTAAGATGTTCGACAAGGAATCATCAGCCAAGAAAGTGACATTCAACGATGTAGCTGGACTCAAAGAGGCAAAACAGGAGGTTACGGAAATTGTTGACTTCCTCAAAAACCCAAGCAAGTACACCAAACTCGGCGGCAAGATACCGAAAGGCGCGTTGCTCGTAGGCCCTCCTGGCACCGGCAAAACACTTCTCGCAAAAGCCGTTGCAGGCGAAGCGGACGTACCATTCTTCTCAATGTCAGGTTCAGACTTCGTGGAGATGTTCGTTGGCGTTGGTGCATCGAGGGTGCGCGACCTTTTCAATCAAGCAAAACAAAAAGCACCATGCATCGTGTTCATCGACGAGATAGATGCCGTGGGACGTGCCCGCAGCAGCCGTGCTTTCAGCAGCAACGACGAGCGTGAAAGCACTCTGAACCAGTTGCTTACAGAAATGGATGGTTTCGACACAAATGCAGGCATCATCATGATTGGAGCAACGAACCGCGTGGAAATACTTGACAGTGCATTGCTCCGTGCAGGAAGGTTCGACCGCCAGATTATGATTGAACTACCCGATTTGAACGAGCGTGGCGAGATTTTTGATGTTCATTTGAAAGGCATCAAGGTACAGAAAGAACTCGACCTCGGATTCCTGGCAAAACAGACACCCGGGTTCTCGGGTGCTGACATCGCCAACGTCTGCAATGAGGCGGCTCTCATCGCGGCACGCCACAACAAGGAAGAAGTTGACAAACAGGACTTTCTCGATGCAATCGACCGCATCATTGGTGGACTTGAGAAGAAAAACAAGATCATCACCGAAACTGAAAAACGCACTATCGCCTACCACGAGGCAGGACACGCTACAGTAAGTTGGTTGCTCGAAAACGCACAGCCGCTCATCAAGGTTACTATTGTACCACGCGGCAAAGCTCTCGGCGCGGCATGGTACTTGCCAGAAGAACGACAGATAACCACCAAGGAGCAGATGATAGACGAGATGTGTTCACTCGTGGGCGGACGCGCAAGCGAGGAGATTAATTTTGGCAAAATCTCCACCGGCGCACTCAACGACTTAGAGCGCGTGACAAAATACGCATACGCAATGGTGACGTACTACGGTATGAGTCCGAAACTCGGCAACATCAGCTTCTTCAACTCCTCACAGGATGACTACAACTTCCAGAAGCCGTACAGTGAGAAGACAGCTGAACTCATTGATGCAGAGGTAAAAACATTGCTCGACCAAGTGTATGAGCGCACAAAACAGATCATACTCGACAACAAGGAAAAGCTCTCGCAACTCGCCGAACTGCTCCTTGAACGCGAAGTCATCTTCACGGAAGATGTCGAAAACATATTTGGCAAACGCAAATTTGCAAACAAAGAGTTGGAAAAGGCACTATACGCCACGAGACCTCAGTCCCAGTCGCTGACACCTCCGCCATACGTCCCGACTCAAAACCAGGACGCCGCTGAACAAAAACAGGACGCCCCGAAAGACGAACCCTCCAAAGAGGAAACGCCCAAAGACGACAACTCCACGGAGGACAAACAACAGACAACCGAATAGTAACCAAAAACTTCAGACTATGGAAGAATGGATAAAGATATACTCCTTTGACTCGCAGTATCAAGCCGATGTCACGAAGGACATCCTCGAACAGAACGATGTTAAGACGGTGATTATCAACGCCAAAGACAGTCTATTCCTATTAGGTGAATACGAACTCTACGTCCACAACAGCGACGAGAAAAAGGCGATCTCCATCATTAACGAGTTCAAAGGATTGACCAAGGTGGATTCGTTCATCATGCGCGGACCTATCGAAAGGCTCAAAGACGAACTCGAGGCAAACGACATTACATCTGTAATAAAGGTGTGCCGCAATCCGCGCTACGTACTCGACAACTACGAACTCTATGTCGCAAACGAGGACGTACAAAGGGTTGTGCCGTTCCTCACCGGCGAACAGCTCAAAGGCTGGACGAAGGTCATATCCTGCACAAAAACCACGCAGACACGATTCAGGGTTGAAATTCTGAACCACTACCACATACCGAGCATCGTCATCAAAAAACGCGATGCAAAGTTCATGAAGTCGGAAATCAACATCTACGTAAAAGACGAAGATGTCAATCTCGCCACAGAATCCCTCAATGAACTCAAAGGCTGGGCAAAAGTGCACACAGTACCATCTGCAAACATGGCGGAACTCATTGAGAAACAACTTGGCAAGGCTGGCATCAAAGCAATCATCAAAAACGCGCCGGAAGGTTTCGAGATTTTCGTGGAAGGTCCAAACTGCGAGAACGCCAAGACAACCATCTCACAGCAAAAGTCATGGAAACTCCTCGAAACATTCACAAGCAACATGGAGGCGCAATACGCCGCCGGACTGCTCGAATCTTCAGGCATTGAGGCTGTTACCGTTTTCAGGGATGACATAACAATGATGGTTGACGTTGACATCTACGTTGAGGAGTTCCAACTCGACAAAGCATCAGAAATCCTCAAAAACATTTCTACGACGGACAATGAGTAAATTAATGCCGAGAATCGTCACAGGCTTGGTGTTCCTTGGCCTTGTGATAGTGTCCGTAACGATAAATCCGTGGATATTCGCCGCTCTGTTCGGATTCTTTACGGTAATTGGCATCATCGAGTTTTATAGAATGAGCGGAATGTTGGGCTTCACGCCACAAAAGGTAACCGGCATCGTAATCGGTTTCCTCACATTCATCGTGCTGTTTTTGCTGGCAATGGAAGAACTGCCAATACAGATGGTTTTCCTACTGCCGGTGATGATGCTCTCCATTCCTATCATCGAACTCTTCCGCCAAAAACCAACCCCAACCTCAGACTGGGCGCAGACTCTGTTCGCACCAGTATATATTGCGTTGCCGTTTGGACTGATGGCGAACATGCTATTTCTGCCTGAAAATCACGTGTTTTCACCCAAAATCATCCTGAGTTTCTTCGCATTCGTTTGGATTTCGGATACTGGAGCATTCTGTGTCGGCTCACTGCTGGGCAAACACAAACTCATACCCAAAATTTCACCCAAAAAGACCATTGAAGGACTGTTGGGTGGCATTGCATTCACACTATTGTCGTCGATACTCGTACACAAATGGGTTGGAGAGTTCACGCAGGTTCAATGGCTGATAATCAGCTTAGTGACAGTGATATTCGCCACATTCGGCGACCTCGTGGAATCCATGGTGAAACGCAATGCCGGAGTGAAGGATTCGGGCAAGATACTCCCCGGACACGGTGGAGTTTTGGACAGGTTCGACAGCACATTGCTCGCCGTGCCACCAGTTTGGCTTACAATAGTTTTGATTACACACAAGTTAATATAATCAACGATTATGATACACAAGGAAGGATACGCAACGATTGCCATAGTAGTCGTATTTGTAGCGATTGTCAACTATTTGGCAGTTAAATTTCTGAGCGATTACGTGTGGCTCGAATTGCTGTTACAGTTAGGCTCGCTGTTCTTGCTGTTTTTGGTTTTGCAGTTTTTCAGGAACCCGAAACGCAAAGTCATTGAAAACGAATATGTTGTGCTCTCGCCCGCTGACGGCAAGGTCGTGACGATAGAAGAAACCGAAGAACCCGAATTTTTCAAGGACAAGCGTATCCAAGTTTCAATTTTCATGTCCGTATGGGACGTCCATGCAAACCGCTGGCCTATCGCCGGCAAGGTTACATATTTCCGCCACCATCAAGGCAAATACCTCATGGCAGCTCACCCAAAATCATCAACCCTTAACGAGCGCACCACAATAGCCGTGAAGACCGAAAAAGGTTTTGAAATAATGTTCCGCCAGATAGCCGGCATCATGGCACGCCGCATCGTCGCTCCCGTCAATGAAGGCGACACAGCAAAACAAGGTCAACAATTCGGCTTTATCAAATTTGGCTCACGTGTGGACATGTTCTTCCCCCTCGGCACAAAAATCCGCGTAAACGTTGGAGACAAGGTGAAGGGCGGTCTCGACATCATAGCAGACGTGGAGAAGAAATAAATCACTCTACCCTACCCCATTTGTCAAGCCTGATTACGTCACCGGGCTGGAAAACACGCTCGGTGCCGTCTCGCTTCTGAAAAATGCGACGGCGGGCAACCGTGGCAGAAATAAGCCTGCCATATTCATCAAAATAGACCCTGCGCCCCGCCATGACAGCAAATCTGAAACCGTCAGAGGTTGAATATCTGAAATTGTCGGACGGCATGAGGTATCTTAACTCTCCATTCTGATAAAATGCAACCTCAGTGTATGGCATGGAGGTCACAATTTGTTCCTGCACGACAACTTCAAAACCGACGGCAGGCGTGCCGGACAATAAAAGCCCAGTGGAATCAAACGTAACATAATAATCACGCGCAAACTCCCTAAACTTTTTGTCGGCGCAGAGAATGAGAGTGTTTGTGCCCAACATTCCAGATGTCACGCGCCCATTTTCATTCCAAAACACCGGACCTTTGCTCGAAAACATTATCAACTGACCACAAGTCCACAGGTCTGTATCGTGCTTAATAAAATCTATGCGCAGAGTATCGGCAAAGCTTCGCGCAGACGACGCCAAACCCGACATCGCCAACCACACAAAAACAAATGCCATAATACATGTCCTCATAACGTTTCAATATAAATTCACAGCAAAATTAAGAAATAAATAAAAAAAATGTCGGGAATTTATATTATATTTGCGCTGAATTTTAAAACGAAGAAACAAAATGGCCTTCAAATCAGGTTTTGTAAACATAGTGGGCAACCCCAACGTCGGCAAATCGACACTGATGAACATCCTCGTCGGTGAGCGGCTCTCCATCATCACTGCAAAGAGCCAGACCACGCGGCACAGGATTATGGGCGTCGTGACAACAGACGACTACCAAATTGTATATAGCGACACCCCAGGCGTCTTAAAACCAATATACAAACTCCAAGAGAGCATGCTCAAATACTCCGAATCAGCATTGGAAGATGCTGACGTGATATTGTACATAACAGACGTACTGGAGACAAGGACAAAAAACATGTTCTTCCTTGACATGGTGAAACGTCTCACCTGCCCAATCATTCTGATTATCAACAAAATAGACCTTTCCACACAGGAAAAAGTCGATGAAATGATAGCGGAATGGAAAACCCTCATCCCTACAGCGGAGATTTACCCCGTCTCGGCATTGCACAAATTCAACACCGAGAGGATAATGGACAGGATTGTGTCGCTATTGCCTGAAAACCCGCCATACTTTGAGAAAGACCGCCTGACAGACAAGCCAGAAAGGTTTTTCGTGTCGGAAATCATACGTGAAAACATCCTCACACTCTACGACAAGGAAATCCCGTATTCAGTTGAGGTTCAGGTTGAAACATTCAAAGAAGAGGAAGACATCATCCGCATCGGTTCGGTCATCAACGTCATCCGTGAATCACAAAAAGGCATCATCATCGGAAAAGGTGGCACAGCTCTCAAAAAACTCGGTTCGATGGCACGCAAGGAAATCGAAGCATTCTTCGGCAAAAAAATCTTCCTCCAAATTTTCGTGAAAGTCAGCAAGGATTGGCGCGACAACGCCGGAAGACTCCGTGGATTTGGCTATGAAGTTTGAGATAAACCAACTAAAAACCAAAACATTATGAAAACAATACTAACACTGACAGCTGCAATCGCACTATCCACGGCGACAATGGCGCAGACACCCGACGAAGTTACCGAATGGGACGTACTCGCTAACGGCAAGGAATACACCGTGATAGGTCCAGGCACTTGGAGCGAGGAAAACAAGGCATATCTTTTCCAAGATGTGGACTACGAACAGACCTTTACCCTCGACACCGACGGCGAAAAACTGACGATAGCACAAATCCGAGAAACTCGCATCGACAACTCAACAGCCGAAGCCACTGATTATCAGAAAAAAATCACACGCACCGAATCCATACACGAAGTGGAAACAAACGGCGAGTATCTCGACTACCTCGGAACTGTCAGCGGAAACCACAAAATTGGATTCAAGAGCCTCGAAATTGTCAAATACGGCAACGGCATCGGTCTCCATGACTACAACAACAACCAAATGTGGATACTTGTGCTGCCAGCGAGACAATAAAATGAGGAATGAGGAAAGATGAAAGTGGAAAGATTAAAGTAAAAATATAAAGAAACAATATAAAAACACCAACCAATGAAATTCGTAGTATCAAGCACCGAACTACTCTCGCGTCTTCAGACCGTAAGTAGGGTAATAAGCAGCAAAAGCACAATCCCCGCGCTCCTCAACTTTCTGTTTGAAGTGAAGGGGGAGACTCTCACAATAACCGCGAGCGACCTCGAGACAACAATGCGTGCACGCCTCCAACTCAACAACGTTGACGGTGAAGGCAAAATCTCCGTGGAAGCCAAGCGCCTCACTGACATACTCAAAGAATTTCCCGAACAACCGCTGATTCTCGAAGCCAATCTCGACACAATGGCTGTGGATATCATCAGCGACAACGGTAAATTCAGTGTAATGGGACAAAATGGTGATGAATACCCCAATCTCCCCGGCCTCGACGAAGCCAACACAACATCAATGACGATGCCCGGCTCTGCATTGCTCAAAGGCATTACAAAGACTCTCTTTGCAACCGCCGACGACGATCTCCGCCCCGTGATGAACGGCATCTCCATCATAGTAAACAACTCGTCAATCACATTCGCAGCGTCCGACG
>JAGCRY010000173.1 GCA_017964465.1 Bacteroidales bacterium
CAGTCGCAAAAAATCCAACTCCAACTGTTTTCCACAAGGCTTAAAGAATTGCAGGAACTCAGCAAGACCAAGATGGAGGAAATAAGGCATTTAGTTGACGACAAACTAAAACAGACCCTCGAAACCCGCTTCAACGAATCCTTCAAACTAATCAGCGAGCGTTTGGAGCAAGTTTATAAAGGTCTCGGCGAGATGCACGGACTTGCGGAAGGCGTCGGCGACCTCAAACGCGTACTCTCCAACGTGAAGACACGCGGCAATATGGGCGAGGTGGAACTCGGCAACATCCTCCAACAAATCCTCAGCCCCGAACAATACGTCCAAAACGCCTGCGTGGAGGAGGACAGTCAACGCCGCGTGGAATTTGCCGTGAAACTCCCCGGCGCAGACCCCGACGGCCGCCCCGTCCTGTTGCCGATAGACAGCAAATTCCCAATCGAGGATTATCAACGCCTACTCGACGCTTACGACAATGGCGGCGACATCGAGAAAGAGGGAGCAAAGTTTGAGGCATCGGTAAGACGTTGCGCCACAGAGATTAACAGCAAATATATCATACCGCCCGCCACGACGGATTTTGCGATAATGTTTGTGCCGACAGAAGGATTGTACGCGGAGATTTTGCGGCGGACGGGATTGTTTGAATCGTTGAGGAGGGATTACAAGATTACTGTAACGGGTCCCGCCAACCTCGCCGCATTCCTCAGCAGTTTGCAAATGGGATTCAGGACGTTGGCGATAGAAAAACGCAGCAGCGAGGTTTGGAAATTGCTCTCGCAGGTCAAGACGGAGTTCACGACCTTCGGCGACATTCTCGACAAGACCCGCAAAAAACTCAACGAAGCCGCCAACGTAATCGACTCCGCCGGCGTGCGTTCTCGCGCAATAGAAAGGAGGCTGCGAGACGTGGAAGATTCGCCGTTTATGGGGAAATTGGAGTAAAATACCTAAAAATAGGTATTGCCAATTTGCAACAAAAGTGTAATTTTGCAACCTTGAAAAACAATGTCCTGCGGACATTCGCGTAGCGAAAAAAACATACAAGCAAATGAAACTTAGCGAATTGGCAATAGACGAGCGGGCGGTCATCACCAAAATCTTAGGACGAGGCACATTCCGCAAACGCATAATGGAAATGGGATTTGTGAAAGGCAAGCAAGTACACGCCGTCAAGCAGGCCCCACTCAACGACCCCATCGAATACGAAATAATGGGCTACCACGTGTCGCTGCGCCGTCACGAGGCGGAGATGGTGGAAGTAGTTGATATGAAGCACGTTGCCAAAGATTCTGAACTACCCGAAAACCAAGGCCTCACCTTCGAGCAACTCATCGAAAACCAAATCACAGACCACGGCAAAGTAATCAACGTAGCATTGGTGGGCAACCCCAACTGCGGCAAAACCACATTTTATAACTATGCCTCGGGCAGCAAAGAGCGCGTCGGCAATTACGCCGGAGTTACCGTAGATGCACGCACGGCACATTTTGAGTACAACGGCTACAAATTCAACATCACCGACCTGCCCGGCACATATTCGCTCACAGCATACACCACGGAGGAGATTTACGTCCGCAAATTCATCACCGAGCAGCACCCCGACGTTGTAATCAATATGCTCGACGCCTCCAACCTCGAACGCAACCTCTACCTGACCACGCAGTTGATTGATATGGACGTCAAGACAGTCTGCGCCCTCAATATGTACGACGAACTCGAAGCCCGTGGCGACAAACTCGACCACATCACCCTCGGCAAACTCCTCGGCATACCATTTGTGCCGGTAGTAAGCAGCAAGGGCAAGGGATTCGCGCAACTATACGAATCAGTGATAAGGGCATACGAAGACAAGAGCCCCTTCATCCGCCACATACACATCAATTACGGACACAACATCGAGCCGAGCATCAAGGCGGTGCAATTGGCGATAAAAGGCGACGTCCACAACCCGCTGCCCTCCCCCACCTCCACACGTTTCCTTGCTGTGAAGATGCTCGAAAAAGACAAGGACATCATCGACAACATCCACAATGACAACGCCGTCCGCGTGGCTGCAGAGCAGGTGAAAATCCTTGAAAAAGAGTACAACAACGACTCCGAGAGCGTACTCACCGACATCCGCTACGGCTTCATAAGCGGCGCATTGAAGGAGACCTACAAACCGGGCACAGTAAACACCCGCAAACTCACAGACCGCATCGACCACATCATCACCCACAAATACCTTGGACTGCCGATATTCATAGCGGTGATTTGGCTTATGTTTCAAGTAACATTCACCGTCGGACAATACCCGATGGATTGGATAGACGCGCTTGTGGGATGGATTGGCGACCTCGTAAAAGACAATATGCCCGAAGGTATGCTCAAAGACCTGATAGTGGACGGCATCATCGGCGGCGTGGGCGGCGTGATAGTGTTCCTGCCCAACATCGTGCTTTTGTTTATGTTCATATCGTTGATGGAAGACTCCGGCTATATGGCGAGAGTTGCGTTCCTGATGGACAAGGTGATGCACAAGATCGGACTCCACGGCAAATCGTTCATACCGCTGATAATGGGATTTGGCTGCAACGTGCCGGCAGTGATGGCTACCCGCACCCTCGAAAACCGTTCCGACCGCATCCTCACAATGCTCATCAACCCTTATATGAGTTGTTCGGCGAGGTTGCCATTATATACGGTGATGACGGCTGCATTTTTCTCAACCAATCAGGCATCAATCACGCTAAGTATTTATGTATTAGGAATTTTGATGGCTGCATTGACGGCAATACTACTGCGCAAGACGAGTTTCAAGAGTGCCGACGCACCTTTTGTGATGGAACTCCCGCCCTACCGCATCCCCACCCTGCGCAGCGTCCTCAAACACATGTGGGAGAAGGCTGCGCAATACCTCAAAAAAATGGGCGGCATCATCCTCATAGCGTCGATTTTGATATGGGCGTTGGGCTACTTCCCACAATACGAACCTACCCCTGCGCAATCAGACCTCAGCGAATCGGAACTTGCAAGCCTCCAACAGGAAAACAGTTACATCGGACGCCTCGGACATTTCATCGAGCCGGTCATCCGTCCGTTGGGCTTCGATTGGAAGATGGGCATCTCGATATTCACGGGCGTAGCCGCCAAAGAAATTGTTGTAAGTACAATGGGCGTGCTTTACCACAGCGACAGCGAGGAGACTGAAAGCCTCGCCGCCAAACTCCAACAGTCGCAGCCCCCGATAGACCAAGGCACGGCGTATGCGTTTATGGCGTTTGTGTTGCTGTACTTCCCCTGCATCGCCACCGCCGTCGCCATCCGCAAAGAATCAAGCCGCAAATGGATGCTAATCTCCATCGGCTACTCCCTCGTCTTGGCGTGGATAGTGGCGTTTGTAATCAACTTGGTGTTTTAGGCAGTGTCTTACGGACAGAAATCATACAAATCTATACAAATTCCACAAATTAAGGATTTGTATGATTTGAAACAATTTGTAAAATTTATCGCGAAGCGATCCAAAAAAAAACGAATTATGTGGCAAGAGATAGTTACATTTTTGATAATCATCGCAACCGCCGTCTATACGGTAGTCAAATTTTTGAAGAACCTCCGCAACGGCGGCGGCGACTGCGGCTGTGGCGGCGGCAAGAATTGTCGAAGTAAAAAAAAATAATACTAATATTCTATTAGTTCGAGGCCCTGACTACGATAGAAAGGGAATTTTAGATCGCTCGACAGCAACGGAATACGCTCGGTAATTGCGTGGGATATGATAATATGGTCGCTTGGGTCGTAATGATTCATCTCAACATTAAGTTGCAATTGAGAATACGTGTCTCCTATATCTAAACGTAATGGCAAAACTTCTATCTGAATGTCATTAACAACATTGCTAATAACATCCTTCGCCGACTTCCATAACTTGGAATGTAGCCTACCACAATTGAAAAGCACAATCAATTCTCGGATTGTCTCGAAACTTATACATAGCACATATCCGGGATCAGACAAGATGGCTTTAACGTCCTTGTCCATACCCTTTGCATTATGCAACATCTCAACGACAACACACGTATCAAGCATTAGTCTCTTCATAGCCTGCGAGAGCCTCTTGTGTTTGTAGATATTTTTCCATTTTCTGCCTGTCCCTCTCACGGTTTTCTTCGTTCCTGTAGCAACACATTTGCGACCTAAGTTCAGGGTCAGTAACTTCGTAAATCACAAACGGATGAGCGTATGCCCACCTCATTGCCCACGAAATCCTCTTTGGAGGTGTGAGGTTTTCTACTTCTGTTTCTGTATCAATCATTTCCATAGTATAATGTTTTTGTAGATTTAGATGCAAAAATAAACAAAAAAGAATTTCTCCACAAATATTTATTTCATTTTTTCCCAATGCGGCGAAAAAGCATTATATTTGCCGCAAAATCTGCGGCGAATAGAAGACATATTCACCGCAAAAACTATTATGACCCTCGCCGACCTCACTACATACGCAGCCGAAAAATACAACATCACCGAGGAACACAAATGGAACGACTTCCCCGGGTTTTCGGTGTTGTGCCATCCCGTCTCTAAAAAATGGCTTGCGCTCCTGATTCGCAAACAAGACAGCGAAACCGGCAAAACAATCGAAAAATGCGACCTTCGATGCGGCAGGGTATTCCTCAAACGTCAAAAATACGATTTCCTCACCGAACCGACACGCGAAAAGGGCGACGATTGGCTCGGCATCAATTTCGACGAACATACCGACAGCAAGATTGTGTTGGCACTCTTTGACTTCGCATACCAAAATATGACGACAATAGCGCCACCGCCGTCAGCAATCGCAGTCCCAAAACAGACAGACAACGCCAAAGTATATACCGACACGCCGATAGACTTATCCCGACGCCCGCCGCGCACATCACAGCCGATGGATCCGCCAAAAATCCAACAGATGCAGCGTCTGTATGAATACGGTTTTATGGACAACTACGACAAAACCAAATGCGAAAATTTTTATCGGCAGGGCAAGTTTATGGAAGATTATGAAGACGACGTCAATTGGCAGACCAAGTTTTCGCATTACTTCCCCACCTACCACGATATGAACACGACGCAACTGCGCGAATACTTCACGTGGCGCACACGTTTCCGCAAAGGCATTGTGTATCAGACCACAACATCGTTTGCATACGTGTATGTGTACGAACTACTCAACCTCATTGGCGCAAAGTCGGCACAAGACGCGCTTGACAAGTTGGAGTTTTTTTACAAAAAATACATCGACGCGGGCTACGGCGACGCATCAATGGCAAAAAACGTTTCGCAATGGATAGCGCATTTTTGCATCATCAACAGCATACCACAAGAGACCGCCCAACAGTATTTCAACGACAAAGACATCGCCACCGACCTCGCCCTGTCGGTATTGGAGCATCCCGACGAACACCCCGACGACAAGGTAATGGAGGCGTGGTCAATTATAGCCAAGAAAAAACAACCAAGCGCACCACTCCTCAAAAAAGCCGGCGAAAAAAGCATAGCCCTTTACGCCGCCGCCGTCCGTCACTTAATCGACGGCATCACCCCCAAAATCATAGGCAAAAAAAATGTTCACACAGTCCACTTGCTCAAAAACGCCATATATTACGATGCCGGCGACTGCACCCCGCGCAAATATGCCCTCACGCCCGTCCGCGAATTTACCTACACAGGAGAGCAATGGTATGAGGAATCATACATCCTACTGCCACAGCAAACCACAATCATTAAAATAATTGCCAACGCAATCGACTCAAAATTAAAGGAATACTTCAAATCTCCCAAAAAGCAAAACGACGTCGCGTTGCCCACTGTTTACGACCCATACATCAACGCCGCCATCAAGGAATACGAAGAATATCTCCGCCCAAAAATCGAAGTGGATTTATCGTCCCTCAGCCAAATCCGCGAAGATTCCGCCACCACCCGCGACAGCCTCCTCACCGACGAGGATATGGATTTGGGTTGGAGTGCGGACGGCTCATCCGCCAACAATTGTGGTGCGGACATTCCTGCCCTCCAATCCGATACGCAAACCACAGATACACCCATCGTGGAGACGCACGACCGTGCGTCTCTACAACCGCCCACTGCCCCCATCGAAACCCAAATCCTCCGCGCCCTTCTCACCACCGGCGACGCCTCCTCAATCATCAAGGCAAACCACCTGATGCCCACCATCGCCGCCGAAAAAATCAACGAGGCATACTACGACCAATTCGCCGACAACATCGTCGATTGCGACGGGGAAACGATTACAATTGTGGAAGATTACAGGGAAGAATTGGAGGAGATATTAGATTACAATATTTAAGAAATCGCCATAATTTCGCCGCTTATTTTTGAATTTATATAGATTTTTTAATACATCATTAACGGATAGCAGCAATTATTATA
>JAGCRY010000174.1 GCA_017964465.1 Bacteroidales bacterium
GATGAGCCAGTATTTCACCGACGGCAACGATTTTGTGCTTGGTTATGGTGGATACGAGGAGCGTCCGGGATTCCTCAACAAGTTGATAAGGTACGACGCGGGCTTCATCGCGTTGCAGTATTTCACCTTCGCAGAGGCGGGCATGCCTTATATGGGCGTAGGGCGCAATTTGGCGTACCGCAAGTCGCTGTTCATAAAGAGCAAGGGCTTTGTGTCGCACTCGCGGCTGATGTCGGGCGACGACGACCTGTTTGTAAACGAAAACGCAAAAAAACGCCGTGTGGCGGTCTCCTACAATCCCGATTCATTCACAATGTGCGAATCCAAGGAGACCTTCCACCAATGGAACACGCAGAAGCAGCGTCATTTTTCGGCGTCGGAGCGTTACAAGGGCAGCCACAAATTTTTGCTTGCCATGGAGCCGATGGCGAGGAGTTATTTTTACTTGGCGACGGTTGCGTTGTCGTTTTTTGAACCATTGTACATCGTAACTGGTGCGCTGTTCTTGACGAGATATTTGGTTTTTATTTACACCATATACAAGGCAGCCAACAGATTCAAGATAAAGGGCGTCAAGGCATTGGCGTTACTATTTGACATAATCCTGCCTTATATCAATCTTATTCAGATGATATTGGGCAACATAAGAAAGGAACGACTGAAATGGAAGTAACAGAAGAATCAAACGAGCAGCAGGGCATAGAGTTTTCTGAGAAGGCCAAGGAGGATCTTGACCTCGTCGAGCGTGCCAAGACTGGTGACCAGAAGGCATACGCTCGCCTGTTGTCGAAGTATAGGGAGTCGATGTTCCACATGATAAGCCGCATGGTGAAAAATGTGCATGATGCTGAAGATCTTACCATGGAATCCTTTGGCAAGGCGTTCCGCAACATCGCATTTTATAAGCCAGAGCGGGCGTTCAGCACGTGGCTTTTCAAGATAGCCACAAACAATGTGATAGATTTTATAAGAGGCAAGAGGCTAAGGATGATTTCTATCGACACCGACCCCGATTCCGATGACGGCATATCGCCAAATATCGGTGTGCCTGAACTTATCGAAAATTCAGACGACCCGGAGGAGCGCATGATACGCGAGCAAAAGGCGGATTATATGTGGCAGATAGTGTCGCAGTTGCATGAAGACTACCGCGACATCACGATAATGCGCTATTTTAAGGAAAAATCTTACACCGAAATTGCCGAAGAACTCGGCATTCCCATCGGCACTGTGAAGGCGCGGCTCTACCGCTCCCGCGAACTCCTTGTCTCCACTTTCAAGGATTTCCATGTGAAGAAGGACAGGATTTGAAAATTGAGATTTATGAATTATGAATTAAAAAAATATTTTCCTAATCTTAGCGACGAGCAGGCGGAACGTTTCACGATGCTTGAAAGTCTGTATCCCGAATGGAACGAGAAAATCAATGTGATTTCTCGTGCTGACATTGGGGAACTCGTTGTGCGCCATATACTTCATTCATTGGCGATTGCTAAGTTTGGTTTGTTGGAGGATAGCCGCAATATTCTCGATGTGGGTACGGGCGGCGGTTTCCCGGGTATTCCGTTGGCTATCATGTATCCTGACAAGAAATTTACGTTGATAGATTCTATCGGCAAGAAGATTACTGTGGTCAATGATATTATTTCGCGCCTTGGACTCCAAAATGCACGTGGTATTCAGATTAAGTCAAATATGTTTAAGGAGCGGTTTGACACTATTGTGAGTCGTGCCGTAACAGCCTTCCCCAATTTTGTAAAACAGACTCGCGATAATCTCATCAAAGGTGCGCCGTCGCGTATTGTGTATCTCAAAGGCGGCGATTTTGCCGAGGAGATTGCTCCATTCGCCGATAGATGCAAGGTTTATAATATTCCAGATGTATTTGAGGAGGAGTTTTTTGAGACGAAAAAAGTCATTGAACTATTGAATAAATAGCGTTGAGTCTGGTTCATAAAATTCGCCTGGGAAGTAAAGAGTGTCCCATTGATTAAGCGAATCGCGCATATTTCTCATCATTTGATCCATTTCGGTGTAATTTTGTTCGAGTTTGCTGATTGCAACATGAAATGCAATTACGATTATTGTTGCCACTATCAGGCTCACACCCGAAATTATTGTGCCGACCATTGGCAGAGCCACTTGTCCGCCTTCTTTTTTAGTCCGAACCCAAGAGATTATACCGCACGCAACGCCTCCCGTTGCTATCAGACAAGTTAGCCACGGGATGCAGACCGTGAACAGCAGTGACATAATTCCCAATGTTACTGATGCTACAGCAATCACAAAGGTAGTGTTGTTGCTGTTGTTAAGGTTGTTGTTGGGTTGCATCCCGTAGTTATTGTCCATATATATTATATAAGGTGTGTAATTATCTATTTTCTAATGCCTCTACACGTTTGAGGAGTTGCTCGAGTGTAGATTTCAGCTGCTCGTTTTCCGATTTCAACGATTCAATTTCCTCCTGTTGCGTCTTGATTGCTTCTGTCAAGACGGGGATTACGCCGATGTAGTTGACGGTCTTGTATCCGTTGCTGTCTGTGCCGACGAGTGCGGGGAGGACTTCTTCTACTTCCTGTGCGATGAAACCGTATTGGGTTTGAGCGGGATTGGAGGTCGCCTTCCAGTTGAATGTAACGCCACGGAGTTTCATGATGTTGTTGAGCGAGCCAGTCATGGTGTTGATATTGGTCTTGAGGCGTGCATCGGATGAGCCGTTTATTGTACCTGTAGCATTCACATTGCCATCACGGTCAATTGTGAAGATGTTTTTGCCTTGGGCTCCCGAACCTGTGCCATTTGCTACAATGAATGTCGAAGCTGACGAAGGGTAGTTGAATTGACCAAAAATGTACTGGTTGGCATAATTAGTTGTAAGATTGTTGCCGAATACTGCGCTGTATTCATTGCCAGCGGAACTGTTGTCTCCCACTACGATGGTACAATTAGCTTCGCTGCTTGCTCCTGAGCCCATGACAATGCTGTTTTTAGAGAATTCGCTTGCTGATGAGCCATTTCCCGCAATTACAGCAGATCCTTGAATGTCGTTTTCTGTGCCACTGCCCAATGCAATTGTTCCTGTGGCTTTTGTCCTGATGAAGCTTGAGCCGATAGTTATGCCTTTTGCGTTAAAGAGAGTGTTGTTGTTTCCGTCTTGTATATGGAGAAAAGCATTCGGGGTTGTTTCTGCGGCTGTGCCAATGCCAATTTTTTTGTATGAAGTGTAAACGTATTTTGGAGAGGAGCTTGCAATCCAAATGTTGTCTGCCGAAGCATCGGTGTTAGACCATTTGCCGTCAGTGTATTTGAGAATTTGACCGTTTGATGGGCTTGAAATAGTGACATCGCCAGTAAGTTCTGCCAGTTTTGTAGCACCGCCTCCTGTGGCAACGTCGGCGGCTTCCCAAAGACCGTTCTCAGAGAATGAAAGCACCTGTCCTTTTTTGGGGTTTGGTACGCTGACTCCGTTGATGAGGTTAAGTGTAAGTTTTTTGTTTTCCCAGTATTTGCCTGTGCCGTTGTATGACAGGAAGTCATTGCCGCTTATTGTGGATGAAAATTTCACGTCGGAACAATCCGAAAGTGTGAGAGCTTTGGGTGTCTTGTTTTGCCATTTGCCCGATGTGGCGTCATAAATGAGTTGGTCGCCGGTTTTTGGATCGGTTATGTTGATGTTTGTGAGGCCTTGTGCTGCGGCTGGGTCTGTGTTTTTCCACGACGAGCCGTCATATACGAGTATTTGGTTCGCTTTGGCGTTTGAGATTGTGACGTCTTTCAATGCACCAATTTCGATTTTGTTGAATGCTTCGGGCGCGATGTTTTCGGCAGTCTGTGCGGTTTTCGCGCTTTCTGCTGCTAAGGAGTATGGCACGGCGGAGAATGGAGTCGTACCGAGGTCTGTCATGCCGTTGAGATATGACGCTTCACCAAAATCAACACGCACTTGGAGAAAGTATGCGCCATTTTGGGTGTCGAGCCAGTTGATGTCGGAATATTTGCTGAGAGATCCGCTCGTGGTGTTTATTGCATCCTTGTCGCCAATTCCTATGCTGAAGCTTCCGAAATCGTTTGTCTTTGGCGTGTGGAGTTCTTGCCATATTACCGGGCAGGTGTTTTTGTCGCAGTCGGTGCCCTGGAGTATGGAAACTTCAACGGTAATCTCGTGGTTGCTTACCGGCGAGCCATCTTCGGAGGTTATTACCGCCTGGTAGTTGAATGTGTTTGGCAGTGTCTGTGCATGGGCTGCGCCAGATGCACGAGCGAGTGCCAATATGCCGATTGTATTTAATATTCTCGTTTTCATGGTATGTCAGATTTTGATTGCTGTTGCTGTGTATATGCAGTTTTCAGTGGTGATTCTTATTATGTAGGAGCCTTGTGCGATGTTGGAAAAGTCAATTATGAAGTCTCCGCTGTCGCATGAGGTTGTTTCGGAGTTTGTTATGGTGCTGCCCTTGCTGTCGATTATCTGTATTCTGGCGTTTGTCGATGACTTGTCGCCAGTTTTGATTTTCAGGTATTCGGTGCATGGGTTGGGATAGGCGGTGGCTTTGACGGTTTGTTTGCTGTTTGGTGCTTTTGCCTTCGAGCCCTTGTCTGTTTCTGTGGACGACTGGGGTTTTGTAATGACGAGACGTCCTATTTGCCCGATTGAATAGGTGTATGACAAGCCGCCTACGTGCGCGGTGTTTGAAGCCGGGGTCGTGTGACCGAGGCTTATCGACTGCGCTGTCGCGGTGCATGTTGCCGTTGCGATTGTAAGGCACGCCATTATTATGGTATGGAATGTTTTCATTTTGGGTGTCTTTTAGCGAGTTGTCGTTTTTTGTTTACTTGTCTCTTGGTTTTGCTTCGAGTCCTATCATAACCCTGTTGTCCTCATACCTGCCGTCGGGATCGTCGGAAACAGTTCTGAGCCTTGCACCTGTTGCAATGAGCCTTTGTGCGGGCACACCCTTGGAAATCAGGTATTTTTTGATTGTCATCGCGCGGTTTTCGGACATTTGTTTGCCGTATGCCGTCGGGTCATTTGTGTAAGCGATGATGAGGATGTCGCGGTCTTTGTTTTTGTCGTGTCTAACTTTGAGCGCAAGGGCGTCGAGGTCAGATTTCGACGACTGGAGCAGTGTCGCAGTGCCTGTGGCGAACCTTACGTTTATGAGTTCCGATGGAGTGAGCCATTCAACGGAATGTGGGTCGCGGGGCTGTGCTATTTCGTTTTCTTCGACGGGTTGGTTGTTGTCTGCGACTTGTTGGTTGGGCTCCGAGGGGTCTGTGATCTGTTCTGGATCTTCTGACGGCTTGGGAGTATTGACGTCGGAGGTCGGGTTGTTGTTTGTACAGCAGTCGTCGATGAGGCCTTCGAGACGTTTGATTTCTTCGTCGCGAGTTTTGATTTCCTCTTGCAGTTTTTTTGCAAGGTCGCCGTCGCCCTTTCCGTTGCCTCTTGCGTCGGTTTTGTCGTCAATGAAGATTGTTGGCTTCTGGTATTTCTTGGCTTTGCCAATCAGAAAGCCTACTGTAACTTCATGGTTGCCGTTGCAGGTCTTGGCGATGTCTGACATGCCGATTTCGTATTGGTAGCACATTACAATGCGGTTCGTGGCGGCGAATCCTACACCAACACCGACCCATTGCTGAGAGGAGTATGAAGCCTGGAGCCATGCGCGGCGGTCGTATTTTGCCACGAGTGATGCCTGCCAGTCGAGACCGTTTTTGAGGCCGTAGCTTACCATCGCGCCCGGTTCAATTTCCCATTTGTCGGCTTCGATGGCGTATGAAATATTGGTGTTTATTTCACGGTCAGTGTTTACGATGCCGTTTTGGAATTTGAGGTCCTGGCAGATTAGCCTCGGCGCGTTAACGCTGAAATACAGTCCTTTTATATTGAACATTATCGAAAATCCAGCGTCGAAACCTGTTCCGGCAAGTCCTGCTTCGTTTTGGAACACGGGATCCACAGCCGCACTGTAGGTCTTGGCGTTTGAGAGGTCGAAAGCCGACCTTACAATCGTTGGCGACAGAGCGAAGCTGAGGTTTGCGTCGCTGTTGAGCCTAACGTGGTAGGCGTATGTGAGGGCAGCGATTGTGTTGCTGAAGTTACCCGACTTTTCGTTTATGATGTCCACACCGTAACCCATGTTGCCTTTTATGTTGCCGTTAACATTGGCGCGTAGCATGGTGGGTGCGCCCTCGATTCCTGTCATTGATGCGCGGTATCCGAGGAAGCCTTCGTCGTTGCCGTTGAAGCCTGCGAAAGCGGGTGCCGTGGCAAACTTGTTCATATAGTTTTGGCCTGGTGTCAGCTCCTGTGCCATGGCTGTGTGGACTGTAAGTAGGAGCGCGGCGGCTGTTATTAATTTCCTTGTCATGGTCTTTGTTTTTTTATCTGATTATATCGACGAAGCCTGTGCAGCCTTGTTTGCCTTGGCTTTTGATTACGTAATAATAGGTTCCGGCGAAGAGTTCGTTTCCGTCGTCGTCTTTGCCTTGGAATCCGTCAGTGTTTGAGTAGTTGTTGTTTGTGTAAACCAGTTTTCCCTTCTTGTCGAATATTTTGACGGAGCATGGCGAGGTGTAGTTGCCAACGTCTTCTATGTAGAGTATGTCGTTGACTCCGTCTCTTGTGCCTGGTGTTATCACGTTGTTGACCACTTTTATTTGTGTGTCATTGTTGGCGGTCTGCTTTTCGTATGTCACTTTCATCGACTGAGTTGCGGAGCATCCGTTAGAGTTTGATGCTGTTACAGTGTATGTTCCGCTTTCAAGGTAATAGAGCGTCGGTTCGGTGTTGGAGATTTTGTTGTCGTTGAATTTCCATTCTAAAGATGCTCCATTTGATGCCGTGGCGGTGAGCAGGGCTGCATTTTGATTGTTGTCGAGGGTCAACTCGGGAGTGTCGCCGATTGTGACGGTCTGCGTCGCGGGAGCGGTCCATGTGTTGTCGTCGAGCAGCAGCGAGAGTGAGATTGTGTATGTGCCTGCGGAGGTGTAGATGTGTTTGAGGTTGTCTCCGTATGTGTCGATGCCGTCGTCAAAGAATACTCTTGCAGTTTTGTATCCTGAGGTTGTGTTCACGGTAATGTCAATAACGTCGCCAGTACAAGCTGTGGCTGGCGATGCCGTGAATTGTGGCGTTACTTGCGCGTGTGCTGCCGCAAATGATGCGCAAGTGACCAGGGCGGCGATTATGAGTCTGATCGTTTTCATATATTCGTGCTTTGTTGGTTATATATTGGAGCATTTAGCAATTAAAATGCCACAATTTGTGTTTTATTTGCTAATTTTTGTCAACAATTCTGCACCGCGATTAGACCGTCCTTTTGAAGTACACTGAGTCTTTCTTGTCGTAAAGCGAGGCAACGTGCCCTATCATCCCTTCGTGACGTCCTATGATGAGGCATCCGTCGTCGGCGAGGTTTTCGTGGAAAAATTTCAGCACCTTGTTTTGAAGGTCATGGTTGAAATATATCAGGACGTTGCGGCACATTATTATGTCGAGTTTGCGTGCGATGATGGGTTCGCTCGATACGAGGTCGTGTTTGAAGAACAGCGGCTTTTCTACGAGGCTTCTTTCCATCTTGACGTAATCCCTTGTCTTGTTGATTTCCATGTATTTGCGGATGTCCACGTATGGCACATCCTGCGAATGGATTTTTGAGTTGAACACCTTGTCGAAGTTTCCGATGTAGTCTTGGACTTCATGGTATTTGTAATGACCCGACATGGCGGTCCTCAGTACGTTCTCGTTGATGTCGGTGGCGTATATTGATGCTCTTTCAAACATTCCTGTCTCACATAGCATAATCATCATGGAATAGACCTCCTGTCCCGACGAGCATCCTGCATGCCAGATGTGGAGTGATTCCTTTGCTGCGTATTTTTGTGTGAGGACGGTGCGTATCTTCTGCCATGCATCGGTATCGCGGAATAGTTCTGTGGTATTCACAGTTATGTCGCGCACCACTTTCTCCATGAAGTTGTAGTTGCCTTGGATGTCCTTCAGCAGCTCATCGAGCGTGGTGTTGTAGTCGCCAAGGATTTTCTCTATCCTGCGGCAGAAACTGTTGTAGGAATAGTCGGAAAAGTCGTATGACGATACGTTCTTTATGGTGTCTTGCACCCTCTGTATGTCTTGTTCGGTAAGTTCCATTTTGTGTGGTGAAACAACAATACAAAGGTATGTTTCTTTTTTGTAATCTCCAAAAAAATTGTTAGTCGTAATTATAAAAAAAGTTCATAATAAAAAAAGTTTGCGAAAATCAGTTTTTTTCTTATATTTGCCAACAACAAAAGAGTTCTTACACCTAAATCTTTTCATTATGAGAAAATTGTTATTCTATTTTTTGATTGTGTCTGCGTTGTTTGTTGTGTCATCATGTGGTGATGATGATAATGATGATCCTAAGACCTACACGGTGATGTTTGACACTGATGGTGGACCTGAAATTGCGTATCAGATTGTGGAGGAGGGAAAGACTGCCCAAATGCCTCAAGAACCTGTGAAGGACGGATTCAAGTTCCAGGGCTGGTTTGTAGGTGATAGTCAGTTCTATTTCTCCACTCCAATAACCGCAGACATAACTCTCAAGGCGCAGTGGGTTGAGGATGAGTATCCTCCATTGCCGGGCGGCGAGTTCAAGTATGTCAACAATATTTTTTCGGTTTCTGCGAACAGGAAGGTCTATTTTGCTGCCGGCAATCTTCAGTACAACCCAAGGGACATGGTTTGGCGTTTTGCCGAGCATCAGTATGACAGGATTGGCACTGACAATGTGAACTTCTCTTCTGATAATCGTTGGATCGACCTCTTTCCTTGGGGTATTGGAGCAAGGCTTTCTTTCATTTATTCCGTTGCCGACAAAGACAACTATTCGGTCTTCACCGACTGGGGAACGCTGATTGGCGAGGACAATACCTGGTTTACGCTCTCTATTGATGAGTGGAAGTATTTGATTGCAGGGCGTGACAATGCGGCTCAGAAGTATGGCATTGGTGTGGTTGATGGTTATCCTTCAGGGTTGATACTTCTTCCGGACGACTGGCAGATACCTGATGACCTTGAGTTCTATTCTGGATTTGCAAAAGATTACGGATACGATTCCTTCCGCCAGAGAAATTCTTATAGTAAGGAAGAATGGAGAAAAATGGAGAATGCAGGTGCTGTGTTCCTTCCTGCGGCTGGTTTTCGTGATGGCGCGTCCGTTTATAACGTAGGAGACAATGGACGCTATTGGTCGTGTACAGCATTTGACGCCGAACTATCATGTGTCATGCTTTTTGGGTCAACAAATGTGTTTAGTGAATACGATGGTCGTTTTTATGGAATGTCGGTGCGTTTGGTTCGTGAACCATAATTAGCCAATTTTTTTCTAAGCCCGTTGCAGAGAAATTGAAATAGGCACGTTTTTTGATTTTTGACCAAAAAGTAGTCGCCAATCAAAAAAAATGATGCTGTTGTAATTGTCTGATAATCAGCATTGGAAAATTTTTTTTCATAAAAAAGTTGTTTTTGATGTGGCAATATTCAAAAATTGTTACTAAATTTGGATTTTTGAAATAGATACTAACGTCCGTGCAAATGGGAAATGTGAACCAAATATTTGACAAGTTGGACTTCCGGAGCAAGCTTATACTGCTGTTTTCGGTGGTCTCGGCGTATATTCTATTTTTTTGTATATACTCGTTGTACTCGATAAGCAAGATAAAGAACGACGTAGAGGAGTTCACGGTGCATCAGGCGACGAGCATATATCCTCTTTATGCCCTTTCAGAAGACATTTACGCGCTTGTGGTTCAGAACCATGCCATCATTGAGAGTGAGACCGACGTAGTGACTATCCAACGCCATCATAACAAATTCAACCAGTTCTATGAAGTTCGCCTGAAGGATTATGAAGCCACATTGCAGTCGGCTGAGGAGCTCAGGCTTCTGGACAAGTTCAAGAATGAATTTGTCATTTATCAGAACGTCAACAAAGACATCATACGCCTTATTATAAATGGTCGCATTGAACTTGCACGTGAACTGCTCGGAGTGAAGGAGATTAGCGCGTTCGACCAGATGCGTAAGACATTGAATCAGATGTATGTAGCGCATTATAACGGTCTTATGGCTGGTGACCAGAAGATACGCGACGAAATCACGCGCCAGGGCATTTTATCTGCAATATTGTCGGTTCCTTTGTTGGTGTTCGTCATATTGATAGGTTTGTTTGTGTTCCGATACATGAAGTCAGGGTTTGCAAGAGCAAATGGATTCGTATCGTCGTTGGAGCGCGGCATTGTGCCGGACTACAGACTTGACGAAGACAATAGTGACATTGGACAGCTCAACCGCAGAATCAACCTTACTGCCGCCAATTTCAAGCGTCTAACTGAATTTTCGCATGAGATTGCCCAGGGTATGTACGATTCGGAAGTAGGTGTGGAGGCTCTTGATGGTTCAATGGCAAAGAGTCTTTTGGAACTTAGAAATAGGCTTTCCACCACACAGGCGGAGGAGAAGAAACGCCGACTCGAAGACGAACAGCGAAACTGGACTACGCAAGGTCTTGCCAAATTTGGTGACATCATGCGACATTTCAATGAAAACATCACATCTCTCTCCGACGAGGTCATCAAAAATCTCGTCCATTACATCAATGCAAGCCAGGGCGGCATTTTCATTGTAGATGACACCGACCCAAAGCATGTTGTCCTCGAGATGTTGTCGGCGTTTGCTTACGACCGCAAAAAATTCCTTACCAAGAGAATCCCCCTCGGTGACGGACTTGTGGGTGTATGCGCATTAGAGAAAAACACACTTTATATAACAGACGTTCCTCAGGACTATATGGCGATAGAGTCGGGGCTTGGTGACTCGCGTCCAAAGTGTCTGTTGATGGTTCCGTTGAAATCAGACGATACCATACTCGGTGTCATAGAGCTTGCGTCGTTCAATCTGTTGCGTCCGCACGAAATCCAGTTCGTCGAGCAGTTAGGTGACTCCATAGCATCCACACTGTCATCGCTGCGCAACAATGCCCGCACAGAGGAACTTCTCCAGGAATCACAGAAAAAGACCGACGAACTCGCTTTGCGAGAGCAGGAGTTACACAACGCCATGGCGGAAATGACAAATGCCCGCGATGAGTCTCAACGCCGTGAGGCGGAGATGTCAGGTATTCTTTCTGCGGTCGATGAGACGCTTCTTAAAGCGGAGCTTGACCCGGAAGGCAAGTTTGAATCTGCTAACCAGAAATATCTTTCGGCGCTTGGATACCGTAAGGATGAGCTCCTTGGTCGCAATATCAGAACAATCCTCTCCGACGAATATCTCGATAACTTCGACATTGTTTGGCAGAACATTTGTGCCGGTCAGTCTTATCAGAAAATCGTCAACCAGAAAAGCAAGAACGGCGATAATATATGGCTTTTGTCACAGTACACCCCGATTTTTGACCAGAACAGCAATGTGGTGCGTGTGTTGTACATAGCCAATGATATTACCGAGCAGAAGAACATCGAGGAAAAGAACAAGCAGCTCCTCGCCGTCGAGCAGGAACGTGCGGAAATGCTCCAAGCCACGCAAGAAAGCATGGCGAAGAACCGTATCGAGATGACGTCAGTGCTTACTGCCATAGACGAGACCATGATGAGGGCGGAATATTCCGTAGAAGGCAACTTGTTGTCTGCCAATGCAAAACACATCAAGACCATGGGCTACGACTACGAGCAGACGAAAGGCAAAAACATCCTTACCTTCATTCCCGATGAAGAAATCGTGGAATTTAAGGCATTATGGCAAAATGTTTGCGAAGGAAATATGCACCAGATGACTGTAAAAAGAAAATCCAAGCTCACAGGCAACGATATTTGGCTTATCAACCAGTACACGCCAGTAAGGGACACCGACGGCAGGGTGTTCAAGGTTTTGTACACCGCCTTTGATATCACCGTCCACAAGGAAATTGAGGAGCAGGCGATGAGGCAGGTTGAGATTTTGAAGGCTCAAACCCATGATCTTCATGACAAACTCCGCACCTCGCAGAAAAACGAGACGGAGTTTAAGACAAAACTTGGAGAGTTGGAGAAAATTAACAGCCTTGCTGAAAGCGGAATGAAGTTCTCTTCGCTCGACGAGAGATACAGAAATTGGCTGAAAAGTTGGGATGAATAAAAAAAATCACTGAAAAATTTATTTTTCCGTGTAAAATTCTGTAATTTAGCAACCGAATTTGACAACAAAAATGGCAAGACAAGAAACCGACATATCAACAAGGGACGAAGGGATTGTAAGCAGTCCCCACATGGTGTTGATTTACACCATCATAGGCTTTGCCATTGGCTTGCTGTTCCCCGTCGTGTCCATTCTGGCGGATTTCCAGATGAAGCACATACAATTCGAGTTTTCAAAAATACTCTACATTCACGAACGAACCCCGATGCTGTATGTCATCGACCTCGCACCGTTTGTCATAGCCATTATCTTCAATTATTTTGCACGCCGCAACCGCCGTCAAAATGAGGAATTGGAACAAATGCTCTCTGAAAAGAACGAGATTTTCCGCAAAAACTCCTTGATTGCAAAACGAATTGGTGAAGGCGACCTCTATTTCGACACCAGCGACATTGATCAGGACGACCTCCTCGGACGTTCGCTCCTTATAATGAAAAACAACCTTGTGGCTACGTCGCAGCGTGAAGCGGAGCAGGCGTGGATTGCGAAAGGCAAGGAAATTGTGGGTGACATCCTCCGTCAGCGAAACAGCATCAATGAACTTGCTTACGAGACCATCATAAACCTTATAGAGTTCATCAACGCCGTACAAGGTGCATTCTACCTCTATGACGACGACAAGAAAACCCTCGTTAACATAGCCACATACGCTTACAATAGGAAAAAATATATAACACAAGAATTCCAAATTGGTGTTGGACTCGTTGGTCAGGCGGCCTTCGAGCGTGACATCATTTATCGTAAAGAGATTCCCGCCGACTATGTAACCATCAGTTCTGGCATACTTGGTGACCAAAAGCCACAGACACTTCTCCTTTCGCCGCTTATCAGTGACGAAAAGCTCCAGGGTGTCATTGAATTTGCATCCCTGCTTCCTGACTTGCCTAACAAGACACTCAACCTCGTCAAGGAAGTAAGTGAAATTATTGCACAGACCATATTCAACCTCAAGGTTAACACTCAGACCGAGAAACTCCTCCGCGACTCTCAGGACATGACTCGACAGTTGCAGAAAAACGAAGAGGAACTCCGTAAGAACGCCGAGGCGATGCGCCGTGGTCAGATCGAATTGCAGGAAGCCAACAAGAAATTGGAGGCTCAGATTCGCGAGGTGGAGCGCGGTCAAAAACGTCAATACGCCCTTCTCGAAAACGCATCCGAGGTCATCTCCATCTATGACGAAAACATGCTTGTTACATACGAAAGCCCGTCGAGCAAGAGCATTTTGGGTTACGATCCGGATTATATCGTTGGCAAGAGTGCCGTCGAGAAGTTCGACGACAATTCGCGTAATAAATTCCACGAAGTATTCAAGCAGCTTCTTGCTCATCCCGAGACACCTGTCACCTTCGAATATCAGTATAAGAAGTCGGATACGGAGACTCTGTGGCTTGAGGCTACAGGACGCAACCTCTTGAGCAATGCCGCAATACAAGGCATTATTTTCAATACCCGTGACATCACCGTGCGCAAGATTGCTGAGAAGGCACAGCGTATGCAAGGTGAGATGCAGGCGTTGTCAGAGAACTCGCTCGATGCAATCCTGCGTTTGAGTCCGGATGGAAAATTCTTCTACGTCAACCCTGTTGGTCAGCAGATTGTTGGTCTCAAGAAAGACGACATACTCCAGAAGCAGATCGACGAAGTGCAACTCAACGAAATCATCCGTGATTTCTTCAAGGAGGCACTTTCTCAGGTCATCCAAAACCAAAGGATGTTCGATGCGGAGACGACGTTCCCAGATGTCAGTGGCGAGGGCGACGACATGATAATCCAGTTCAACGCCATCCCGGAGTTCAACAAGGAAAAAGAACTCGAAACAGTGCTTTTTGTGGCGCACG
Organism: Bacteroidales bacterium; assembly: GCA_017964465.1. Taxonomy (GTDB): domain Bacteria; phylum Bacteroidota; class Bacteroidia; order Bacteroidales; family UBA3824; genus UBA3824. Next base: position 14,062 of record JAGCRY010000174.1, read on the forward strand.
ACATCACCGAACGCAAGCGCATCGAGATGGAAATCGAAGAAAAGAACAAGTCCATCACCGAGTCCATCAACTACGCACAGCGAATCCAGTCAGCGATTATACCAAGTCTCGACGCAATCATGGTGCGTCTACCAAAGTTCTTCATGTTTTACCGGCCGAGGGATGTCGTCAGCGGCGACTTCCCGTGGTTCTTCGAGAAGGACGACAATGTGTATATCGCAGCTGTCGATTGTACGGGACACGGCGTGCCGGGTGCTTTGCTCTCATTCATAGGATATTTCAACCTCAATATGATAGCCGACCACGCCGAGTCACTTCATGCAGGACAGGTGCTCGACCAGTTGCACCTTGGTGTCCGTAAGACTTTAAAGCAAGACAGCGAGGAGCAAGAAGCAAGGGATGGCATGGATATTGCTTTATGTAAAATAAACTTCGAGAAAGGTGTACTTCACTTTTCGGGCGCACACAGACCTTTGTATTACCTCACGGCAGAGCGCGAACTTGTTCAGTACAAAGGCACTATGCAAGCCATTGGCGGCAAGCCGCCGCGCAAAGGCAGGGATGAAAAGAAATTTGAAAACTTTGAAATCCACTTCAAACCCGGCGAAAAGTGCTTCTTCTTCTCGGACGGTCTTCCAGACCAGATAGGTGGGGATGACGGACGAAAATACCGCCCTGGACGCATCAAGGAACTCATTGAGGCCAACCCCGAGTTCACGATGCCTCAGTACAAGGAGCTCTTCGAGAAAGACTTCTTCGAGTTCAAGGGCGAAAACAAGCAGGTGGATGACATCTTGCTTATAGGAATAGAGTTTTAGCAAATAGTATCATAATATACAACACGACAAAATATTATGGCAAACATCAAAGATCATAACGAGTCGCTTGATTTTGTTTACGACTTCTACGTGAAGATGAAGCGTAACAACATCAACTTGGCCTACGAAGGAGAGATAACGCACCAGATAACAAAGGCGTTCACCTCCCTCGCAGAGACCAACATGGCGCGTGAGGAGGATCCAAGCTCCGTTCAGAAAAAGGTGTTCCACGTAATGGTGGAATGCCTTCAGAACATTAGCAAGCACTCCGAAGGCAGTGCCAACGAATCGGCAAAGGACGGCAGAGGCATATTTATGGTGTCGAAGGCGGCGACGGAATATAACGTCACCACCGGCAACATCATCAAGAATGCCAATGTCGAAAAACTGAGGTCGATACTCGAGAACGTCAACAAACAAGACAAGGACGGACTCAACAAACTCTACAAGCAGCAGATGCGGGAGGGTAGCATATCCGACCGTGGCGGAGCAGGTTTGGGCTTCATCGACATTGCCCGCAAAACCGGACAGAAGTTGTTATACAGCTTCCTGACGATTGACAGTGTCAATTCGTTCTTCGTATTAACATCAACTATTTCACGAATCAAAGAATAAATCTACATAATTATGTCAGTTATAAAAATACAGGGTACAGACGATACCCCCACAGTTACATTGGACAAGGAAAACAATATCTTTGAAATCTCCGGACGCTCATTGCCCGAAGACGTTGTTGTATTCTACAAACCCATCCTCGAATGGCTCGACGAATACAAAAACGATCCTCTCGACTTGACCGTCTTCAACTTCAAGCTTGAGTACTTCAACACTGCATCATCGAAGTTGCTTCTTGACGTATTGTTGAAACTTGAGGACATCAACAATGACGGACACGAAGTTCTCGTTAAGTGGCATTATCCCGACGACGACGAGGACATGGAGGAAGCCGGCGAAGAGTATTCTGACATCGTCGACGTACCTTTCGAGCAGGTGCCCTATTCGATATAGTTTCCTGAGAACATAGTAAATGTAAGTCAGCAATGAAACGTCCGTAAAGGACAAAAACAAACCGTTTTAGAAAGACAGCATCATGAGTGAAGAGATTTTAAGAGCGTTGATACAATTGTTTGCCCTCACCGCCAAGCAGGACGGCGGCATCGAGGACAAGGAGTTGCAGTATGTGGAGAGTTTCCTCATACAGCAGCTTGGTGTCGAGGCTGCTCAGGAGTGGTTGCTGGATTTCAAGAAACAGGTGGGTCTCATTCTTGACGAAAAAGCACTCCGCAAGCAGGAACGTGAGCGCAAGAAACAACTCGAACTTGAAAAAGAACTCGCCAACAACCCCGAGGCAAGGGCGCGTATGGAGAAGGACAAGGAACTTACTTCGGTAAGGGAGTCCGTCAAGATTCTCGGTATCTGCAAGAAGATCAATAAGAACATCAATCAGCAGCAGAAGATTGTCGTGTATGTACGTCTGTTTGAATTGGTGAATACAAGCAAGAAGTTTACCGAGCAGCGCATGGCCATCATCAATACCGTGGGCGAGGTCTTCAATATCAACCCTGACCAGGCTGCAATCGCCGAAGGTGCTCAGGATGTGCTGAAGGATTCAAAGGCTTTTGTGGAAAACAATGACTCATTGAAGTTTGATTCGCCAAACATATTGATTATCAGCGATAATGAGTATAATTTCGACAATACCAAGACCATTAGGTGTGAAGGCCTTGATTCCGACATCCTAATCCTGCGCGTCACGACACAGGAGTTGTATTTCATGCGTTACACTGGCACACATGACGTGTTCCTTAACGGTCAGGCGATTTTTGCCGACCGCATTTACTCGTTTGCGCCGGGTGCTACGCTCAAACTCTCAAAAGGTAAGCCTGTGTATTATAGCGACGTCGTCGCTACATTCCAGGCGGACAAGACCTTTACAAACTTGTCGTTCAACTGCAACAACCTCGAGTTCAAGTTCCCTAATGGAACGATTGGACTTAGGAATATCAACTTCTCTGAGTGCCAGGGCAGACTTGTGGGCATCATGGGCGCATCTGGCGCGGGCAAAACCACGTTGCTCAATGTCCTTTCGGGCATTACAACACCGTCGCATGGCGAGGTGCTCATCAACGGCATAAACCTTCATACACAGAAGGAAATGCTTGATGGTGTCATTGGACTTATCCCGCAGGATGACCTTTTGATAGAGGAGTTGACGGTATTTGAAAACTTGTATTTCAGCGCGAAGTTCTGTTTCAAGGACTTGAGCGACCAGGAAATCACCGACAAGGTGAATTCTGTGTTGAAGAGCCTCGGACTTTATGAACGTCGCGACCTCAAGGTTGGCAACTCGCTTAACAAACTCATTTCCGGCGGTCAGCGCAAGCGTCTCAATATCGCCCTCGAGCTTATACGCGAGCCTTCCATATTGTTCGTCGATGAGCCTACTTCAGGTCTTTCGTCGAGGGACTCTGAAAACGTAATGGACCTTTTGAGGGAGTTGACCCTCAAGGGCAAACTTATTTTTGTGGTCATCCACCAGCCGTCATCGCAGATATACAAGATGTTCGATAAGATGATCATCCTTGATACGGGTGGTTACATGGTATATTACGGACATCCCATCGACTGTATATCGTATTTCAAGACAGCTGATAACCAGGTCAAGAGCGAGGAGGGCGAATGTCCCGTCTGTGGTAACTCCACTCCGGAGATTATCTTCGATATCATCGAGGCGCAGAAGGTGGATGAATACGGTAATTTCAAGGACGAACGCAAGGTTACGCCGCCACAATGGGAGGAACGTTTCAGAAAGAACGTTGTACCCGAAAAAATCGATGACGTAACAAACGAGCCGCCCAAAAACCTTCATGTGCCGAACTGGTTCCGTCAGTTCCTGATATATCTCAGGCGTGATGTGAAATCTAAGATAAGCAACACGCAGTATGTTGTTCTCAATTTGTTGGAAGCTCCACTTTTGGGATTCATATTGTCGTTCCTAATCAGATATACCGATCCCAACAAGGGACACTATATATTCTATGAAAATGAAAACATCGTCCCGTATATCTTCATGAGTATTATCGTGGCGTTGTTCCTTGGCCTCACGGTGTCTGCGGAGGAAATATTCCGCGACCGCAAGATACTTAAGCGAGAAGAGTTCCTCAATCTGTCACGATCGAGTTACCTTGTCGCAAAAGTTGTCATTTTGACTTTCATTTCCGCTGTACAGGCTATATTGTATGTGCTTGTAGGAAATACGATACTCCAGTTTGACTGGGACATGTACGTGTCATTCTGGCTTGTGCTGTTCTCTATGTTCGTGTTTGCTAACATGATGGGACTCAATATTTCCTCTGCGTTCAATTCGGCGGTAACAATTTATATTATGATACCGCTCTTGATGATACCGCAGATGGCATTAGGTGGTTCAATGTTCAGTTTCAGCAAGCTCAATCAGATAATCGGTAGCGTTGGTAAGGTGCCTATCATCGCCGAACTGATGCCTTCGAGGTGGTCTTATGAAGCGCTGATGGTCAAGCAGTTTGTGGGCAACAAGTTCGAGACCGAGTTTTATGAGGCTGAAAAAAAACAGAGTTATGCAGATTTTAAGAATGTTCATTACATTGCAAAGCTTCAAGATGCGCTCACAAAAGCAACTGAATGTATAGACTCGATTGCAGAAGATGACCCCGAATACGACACGGTAAGCATTAGGCAAGTTGAGGAATACAACCTCGCTTTGTTGAGAGAGGAGATTGTAGCGGAGATGGAACGTGTTCCAGAATATACGTGCAAAGGATTGAACAATTTGACGATTGAATTGTTTGATGAAGATGTTGCAGATGACATAGAAGAGTACCTTGAAAATATACAATCGCATTATAGAAAAATTTTCAGTGATGCCGAGCGTTTGATTGAAGGACAAAAGCAATATTATGAAAGTCAGCAACATGGCTATTATAACAACCGTCGCAATTTGTATCATAACGATAAATTACAAGAAATTGTAAAAAATTCGTTTGAGAAAAACAAAATAATTCGCTACAAAAACCGTTTAATTCAGCAAATAGATCCTATTTTCCACGATGCTGACCATGGTGGGTTCTTCGGATTCAGGGCTCATTTTTACGCACCGCGCAAATGGTTTTGTGGCAGATATTATGATACGTTTGAGTTTAACATAGTTGTAATATGGCTGTTCAGCTTGATATGTTACGTGACGCTATATTTTGACTTGTTGAAAAAGGTCATTGACTGGGCTGGCAACTTGCATTATAGCAATTTGTTAAAAAAAGCTAAAAAAGATGCTGTGCCAGCGCCAAAGGAAGAGGCTCCAAAAGAGGCTGTTCCTGCGCCGACTGCTGAAACGGACAAGAATACGAGTTTATCAAAGCTCAGGGCCGTGTCAGACGAGAAGGAAGAAAGTTGATAGTTACGATTATTAGAAACAAAAAAAGACAAAACAAAACATTATGCGCAACAAATGGTTAGGGTCATTGGCTCTCGTATGTGTTACATTTATGCAGTTTAGTTGCGGCGGATGTAACGGAGGGTCTGAAGACGACATTAAGTTCATACCAGGGGACGAAGCAAACACGTCGGATGTTAACTACAATTCCGAAGCGATGAACGAGGTAATCGAAAGTTTCCCGCCCCCGGTGGAGATGGCAGCACTCGTGAAAGATTCGGGTGTGCCGTTCAGCACGAAATACTTGCTTAACCCCGACCAGGTTAATGACTACACTTCAAGTTTCAAGAAGGCTCTTGGTCTCGGTATTCTGAGTGCTGATTTAGGTTATTTGAATGTTTATTCCAAGACATCGCAGATACTTGACTACCTGGTGTCGATAAGAAGGTTGACGGAAGAACTGAAACTCGGACAGTTTTTTGATTTTCAGTCCTTAAAACGTCTCGCAACCTCGGACGATAACATTGATTCGCTCATGTATATGTGTACACAGAGTTACCGTAACATGGACGAGCATCTGCGAAACAACCAAAGGAGCAACCTCAGCGCATTGCTTGTGACAGGTGTTTGGGTCGAGTCGCTTTATCTGATTACACAGGTAGCAAAGGAGCAGCCGAGTGACAGGTTGCGCGAGACTATCGGTGAGCAGAAGCGAATACTCAACAATTTGCTCCCGATCATGAAACTCTTCAAGAACTCTGACAAGAACTTTGAAGAACTTGTTCAGCATCTCGAGGAGCTCAAGGAAGTGTTCGATGTAGTCAAGATAACCGACCATGTGGATGAAAACCCACAAGTCCGTGATGACGGTGTCATCGTTCAAAACGAATACAGCGTTGTAGAATTGTCGAAGGAAGAACTTCAGGAGATAATCACTACAACAGAAAAAATACGTAACAAAATAGTAAAATAATTGCTTTATAAATATGAAAAGACTGTTTATATTCTTAGTTCTTGCAGTATTGGCATTGGCTTCGTTCACCGACAAGGCGAATGCTCAATGCAAGCAACAGCTTGTTTACCAGTGCGCTACTCAGACAGAGAAGGCAATTTACCTGCGCGACTTCAATACCAAACTTAAGAGGGACGCGCCGGACGAGGAAACAGGCATGAAATGGACCGTAGTTCTCAACAAGGGCACACAATACAGGTTCTCCCTTTGCGCCCCAGATGGTTTTCAGGAGCAGGTGGTGCTCACCCTCTATGATACCGAACATCCTGAGAACTCAAAGCCTTACGGCTGCACATACGACAAAGTGACCAAATCAGACCGCAAGTCATTCGACTTCATCTGTAACAAGACCGGCATGTATTACATTTCGATCAGGTTCAAACCGGGTGAAGGTGGTAAGAAAGGTTGCGCCGTAGGTATCCTCTCTTTTGTAGGCAAGAGCAAAAGTTAGGCTTCTGCCTGTGATATCTGAAAAGACCGTTGTATCCCATATCATGGAATTGCCGCCCGAGGCTTCCAGTATGGGATATGATGGTTTTTTTTGTTGCCAATGGTTGATATAATGCTTTTTTTATTTAAATTTGCCGTTGGATTATCAATCATGCAAAGGGCAAAACTTTATGAAAAAGAGAACCATAGTGTGCAGCGTGGTGCTGTTTTTGGCGCTATTCGCGATTGTTTCGGCTTGTGGCAGTAGCAAGTCAATGGTTTCGGCGCGGCAGAATGCCGACTTGTTATATTATCAGAAGGATTATCTCAATGCTTTTGATAAATATAGCCAGCTCATCGAATATCATGTCTCCAAAAAGGAGACTGTCCCCTCCGAGTTGTATTCTTTGGCGGGCAAATGCCTTTATTATTCTGATTCACCAACTGCCGCGATGCCATACTTTAAGCTTGCGGAGGATGCCGGATACGAAGACGAATTGATGTTGATTCTACAAATCAAGCATTATGCCAACGCTGACAACCTCAGCAAGGAGCTCGACTGCCTTGAAAAATATTCTGCGCTCTATCCTGAAGGAAGCGACATTGCTTATGTTAATTACAGATTGTATCTGCGATATTGTGAAATGAAAGAGTATCGCAAGGCGCACCTCCGATTTCAGAGCCTTGCCGCCGAGTACCGTGATGACGTAGCAATCATTGAAAAACAACATCTTGTCTGTACAAAAATCGGTCGTCAGGACGAGGCGGACAGTATTGCTCGTCAACTTTACAATCTGAACCCCAACAACCTTATTGGGCTCAATTATATGGCATACGACGCGTACATAACCACCGAAAACGAGTATGTGGCAGCTATCAAGGCATACGAAGCTAAGAAAACCAACGCTGCTTACAAGACTATGCAGCAGAAGACGGCTCCCCTCGTTGCGCGTTACAAGAAGGCAAAGGAGTTGTATGTCAGACTGTACAACCAATACAAACGCCCGCACGACGCCGCGATACTCTCGCGCATCTGCACACGTCTCAACGACAAACAGACCGCGGCATATTATGACAAACTTTCAAAAAAATAACCAACATAATACATTTGTAAAATGACACTTACAGAGCAAATTCAGGACGCTATGAAGTCCGCAATGAAAGAGAAGAACCAGGTGAAACTCGCCGCAGTACGCGCAATCAAAGCCGAAATCCTCAAAGAGCAGACCTCCGGCAGGGGCACGGACGTAACCGACGCCGACGTGCTCAAAATCATCCAGAAGATGATCAAGCAGCGCACCGATTCCATCGCAATCTATCAGCAGCAGGGTCGTCAGGATCTCGTTGACGAGGAGAATGCCCAGCTCGAATACATCAAATGTTACCTTCCCAAGCAGCTCTCAGAGGCAGAAGTGGAAGAAATCATTGCCAAGATAGTAGCCGAGACGGGCGCAACGTCCATCAAGGATATGGGCAAGGTGATGAAAGCCGCCAACGCCCAGCTCGCCGGCAAGGCAGAATCCAAGTTGATTGCCGACAAGGTGAAGGCTGCTCTCAACAAGTAACCATTAACAAAGTTTTACCCAAAGAAGCAACCCTTCCTCACGATGGAAAAACTTTCAATGGAAGCCCTTCACCGCATCAGCGTGGAGGAGTTCAAAAAATGCGACAAGACGCCGGCTGTGCTCGTGCTCGACAATGTGAGGAGCGCCCTCAATGTCGGTTCTATATTCCGCACCGCCGACGCCTTCCGCATTTCTAAAATATTGTTGTGTGGTATCACCGCTTGCCCGCCCAACGCCGAAATCCGCAAGACCGCCCTCGGCGCAGAGCAGTCGGTGGAGTGGGAGCATTGTGCCGATAGCATAGCAGCCGTCAATGCCCTCAAATCCGACGGCTACACCATCATCGCCATCGAACAAGCCAAAGAAAGCGTGATGATAGACCAAATGGACTTGTCGTCATACCCCAAAGTTGCCCTTATCTTTGGCAACGAAGTAAAGGGCGTTGACGACCGTCTGATGTCGCTGTGCGACCTCTGCGTAGAGATTCCGCAATTTGGCACCAAACATTCGCTCAATGTGTCGGTAAGCGCAGGAATAGCGATTTGGGAGGTGTGGAGACAGTATAATTAACCCAAAAATACCATTCCCTTAACATTCAACTCCCAAATAATCACTAACTTTGCAGTCTGCAATTATGACGGAATACAAGTCTCCGGGCGGCTGACGCGGCTCGCACAATGGGATTAGATGGGAAAGAAGCCAGGAGGTTCGTATTGCCGTAGTGGTAATTAATAACATAAAAACGACAAATGAACTTTCAGGAAATCGGGTTGAAACAA
>JAGCRY010000175.1 GCA_017964465.1 Bacteroidales bacterium
AAATGTTAAATAAAAATCTTTTTTTTTCAAAAAAATCATTTTGATTATTGCTACATCAAAGATTTTATGTAATTTCGTATCATCAAATAAACATAAAAACATACACATAGAAATGGATTTACACGAATATCAGGGCAAGATTATCCTCGCCAAATATGGTGTTCCCGTACCCAAGGGAATCGTTGCGGAGACGCCCGAACAGGCTGTTGAAGCCGCAAAAAAACTTCAGGAAGAAACCGGCACAACCTCATGGGCCATCAAAGCACAGGTTCATGCAGGCGGTCGTGGAAAGGCAGGCGGCGTTAAAATCGCGAAGTCTATCGACGAAGTGAAGCTCTACGCAAGCCAGATCATCGGCATGACTCTCGTCACAAAACAGACTGGCGCAGCTGGAAAGCTCGTCCGCAAGGTACTCGTTGAGGAAAGCATCTACTATCCTAACGCCGAGGGCAAAATCGACGTAGCTGAATACTACATGAGCATCCTCCTCAACCGCGCCACAGGTCGCAACATCGTCATGTACTCCCCGAAAGGCGGCATGAACATCGAGGAAGTGGCAGAACAGACTCCCGAACTTATATATAAGGAGGAGATTAATCCTGCGACCGGACTTCTCCCGTTCCAGACTGGCAGAATCGCTTTCAATCTCGGTCTCAGCGGCGACGCGATGAAGAACATGAAGAAGTTTGTAAGCGCACTCGCAAACGCCTATTTGAAGAGCGACTCTTCAATGATGGAAATCAACCCCGTCTTCAAGACCTCCGACGGCAAAATCCTCGCCGCCGACTGCAAGGTAAAACTCGACGACAACGCACTCTTCCGCCAGAAGGAGTTCGCCGCAATGCGCGACATCACCGAAGAAGCTCCTGCAGAAGTGGAGGCTGGACAGTATGGTCTTAACCTCGTCAAACTCGACGGCAACATCGGCTGCATGGTCAACGGCGCAGGCCTCGCAATGGCTACAATGGACATCATCAAACTTTCCGGCGGCGACCCTGCAAACTTCCTCGACGTAGGCGGCACGGCAAGCGCTGAGACCGTGGAGGCAGCCTTCAAAATCATCATGAAAGACCCCAACGTAAAGGCAATACTCGTCAACATCTTCGGCGGCATCGTCCGTTGCGACCGCGTTGCCAATGGCGTTGTGGAAGCATACAAGAAGATTGGCACCATCAACATCCCAATCATCGTCCGTCTCCAAGGCACCAACGCCGAAGATGCCAAGAAGATCATCGACGAATCCGGCCTCAATGTTCAGTCGGCTATCACATTCGAGGAAGCCGCAAAACTCGTATCGAAAGTTGTTGCAGCCTAAAAAGGCACACCTTATATAATATATATACAAAAAAAAATGTACAGGACAAATAATTGTGGCGAGCTTCGCATCTCTGACGCCGGCAAGGAAGTGACCCTTGCCGGATGGGTGCAGCGCGTCAGGAATCTCGGTGCGATGACTTTCGTTGACCTGAGGGACAGATATGGCATCACACAGTTGTATTTTAATGTGGATACCGACAAGGATCTCTGCGAAGCCGCCCGCAAACTCGGACGCGAATACGTGGTTCAGGCCATCGGCACGGTGACGGAGCGCACAAGCAAAAACCCCGACTTGCCCACCGGCGACATCGAAATCACCGTTACTAAATTCAACATACTCAACAAATCGGAAATCCCGCCATTCACCATCGAAGACAACACCGACGGCGGCGAAGATCTCCTGATGAAATACCGCTACCTCGACATCCGCCGCCGCCCCATCATCCGCGGCCTCCAGTTGAGGAACAAGATGAGTTTTGAGGTTCGCCGTTACTTGGACGGTCTTAACTTCATGGAAGTTGAGACCCCGATGCTCATAAAATCCACCCCCGAAGGCGCACGCGACTACGTAGTGCCGTCGCGAATCCACCACGGCGAATTTTATGCCCTTCCCCAGAGCCCTCAGCAATACAAGCAGCTTCTCATGGTGGCAGGCATCGACCGCTACTACCAGATTGTGAAATGTTTCCGTGACGAAGACCTTCGCGCCGACCGTCAGCCCGAGTTCACGCAGATAGACTGCGAGATGAGCTTCGTGGAGCAGGAAGACGTTTTGCAAGTATTTGAAGGCCTCGCAAAACACCTTTTCAAAGAGGTGCGCGGCATCGAGATGAACTACGACTTCCCACGCATCACATGGCACAAGGCTATGGAAGAGTACGGCTCAGACAAGCCCGACATACGCTTTGGAATGAAGATTCACAACATCACCGACCTTGTCAAGGGACACAATTTCAAAGTGTTTGACGATGCGGAATACGTCTGCGCAATTGCTGTCGGCGGCTGTGCAAACTACTCGCGCAAGCAGCTCGACGAACTAACCGAATGGGTTAAGCGTCCGCAGGTGGGCGCAAAGGGACTTGTTTACATCAAGTACAACGAGGACAACACCATCAAATCGTCCGTTGACAAATTCTACACGCCCGAGCAGTTGACAGAAATAGCCAAAATGTCAGGTGCAGGCACAGGCGACCTCGTGCTCATCCTCTGCGGCAAAAAACTCCCAGTGCTCAACCAGATGGGCACACTCCGCATCGAGATGGCTAACCGCCTCAACCTCAGGGACAAAAACATTTTTGCCCCGCTTTGGGTCATCGACTTCCCGCTCTTTGAGTGGGACGACGCTACACAGCGTTTCTACGCAATGCACCACCCCTTCACCTCTCCAAAGAAGGAAGACTACGACATCCTCGAATCCAACCCTGGCGAAGCACGCGCCAACGCTTACGACCTCGTAATCAACGGCGTAGAAGTGGGCGGCGGCTCGATACGTATCCACGACTCGGCTTTGCAGGTTAGGATGTTCAAACTTCTCGGCTTCACCGAAGAAAAGGCTCAGGAGCAGTTCTCATGCCTTATCAACGCCTTCAAGTACGGTGCGCCTCCCCATGGAGGCCTTGCATTCGGACTCGACCGTTGGGCGGCTTTGATGAACGGCAGCGACACCATAAAGGACGTTATCGCATTCCCGAAAAACAACGCCGCACGTGACGTCATGATTGATGCACCGTCCCACATTTCGGAGGAGCAACTCGACGAACTTTCGCTAATCATTAAGCCCGAAAACAACAATGAGTGACACCCCAAACACAATCGAACTCATATCGAGAATGCTTCAAGCGTGTAAAAACATCATCTATGCAACATCCAATCTGAATGCACCAGAGGATATTGCAAAGGACACTTTTGCACTTGAAAATACGGATATATGCCTATCAATAATCATCGAAACCTATAACTCGCTCGACGAGGACGAGAAAATTAGGCTGTCGGTTATACGCTGGGACAAGATAAGGGCGACTCTCAACCTTCTCCATAAACAGCACAAGACCGACGAGGACTATTGTACAGGACTGTATGCGTACAAAAACGACCTTCCATATCTCCAAAAGAAACTGGAGTCTCGTCTTGCAGAAATGAGATATAACACGAACTGAACATGAAGATAGAACGATTCACTGTCAACCACTTAGGAGAAAACACATACCTCGTCTATGACGACACGCGCGAATGTGCCGTCATAGATCCGGGGTGCTACTCCGATGACGAACGCAAAGCGATAACTTCGCGCATCGCGCAACTCGACCTGCGCCCAAAGTACATCATAAACACCCACTGCCACATCGACCACATAATCGGCGTAAACTTCTTGAAAAAGACATACGGCATACCTTTTGCCGCCAATAGCGCCGACCAATACCTGCTCGACAAGGCGGAGGCTTTCGCAACGGTATGGAAATGGAAATTGGACGGCGAAATTTCAATCGACATCAACTGCACAGAAGGCACTGAGTTCCAGATCGGCAATTCAATCCTCAAATGCGCCGCCACGCCAGGACACACCCCGGGCGGAATGGTAATCTATTCCGACGAAGACAAGTTTATCTTCACCGGCGACACACTATTCCGTGGCACAATAGGACGCACAGACCTCCCTGGCGGCGACTACGACACGCTGATGGCAAGCATCCACAATCGAGTAATGCGTTTTGATGGTCAATACGAAGTGCTGCCCGGACACGGCGAAAGCTCCTCCATCGGCAAAGAAGCCGCAAGCAACCCAATGCTCGGTATAGAGGATTAATGAAAAAAAAGAGTGCAGGCCTTCGGGTCTGCCTCCTTGTCGCAAATAAAGGGAAAATTAAGGAATGAAAATAATCAAAGTAATAATAGGAGTATTATCGTTAGTAATCTTGATTCCTTCATGCGATTATTTCGGTGAATTTGATTTTATAATTCATAATAACACCGACAATACCCTATATATATCTTATACAGAACAACTTTGGTGTGTAGAAGATGCGTTTCCAACTTATGACCACGGAGAAGATTATGAAGCCATTAGACTGGCGAAATCCGATTCAACCCTTGTTGTCGAATCGGGCGAAACCGTTAAAATTGATTATGGAGTAGGCCTGGTGGACAAAGATTTTCCTGATGATAACGATACTCCTGAATGTTATGGTATCGTTCCTTTATGGGATAGAATTGCTTATATTATAAAAGCATCAGACACGCTTGACCATTCTTTCTTTAAAAAAGAAAAATGGATACGGGATGGTTGCAAATATACGTTAGAAATATCTGACTGACAATCACCTACACCATCACATTGAATTAGTAAGCATACAAAACAATAATTGCCATCCGCCCCAAAGCATACCGCTTCTGCCGGATGGCAATTATGCATTATGAATTATGCATTATGCATTGAAAAAACTACTTTCCAAACCACTTTTCAAAGATTGACGATTTGCCTGAGCCTGACGAACTATCGATTGAATTTTTGGCCGTGCCAAAATTATCCGACTTCCGCAAACTCTCTATTGCGTCCAAATCCGATTTAGAAAGGTTTTTAGCGTTAGGCACAAAGACGTTTACAAACACCAACAAATCGCCCTTGCCGTATTCGCCATACGTAGGAAGTCCCTTGCCCTTGATGCGGAGGACGCTGCCGGGCTGTGTGCCAGGCGCAACGTTGAACTCTACACTCGTTCCCGTAACGGTAGGAATCTTGACAGACGTGCCAAGCACCGCATCGGGGAAACTGATGTTGAGCTGATATACAACATTGTTGTCTTCACGGACAAAATTCGGATCCTTCTCCTCCTCCAACAATACATAAAGGTCGCCATTGATGCCGCCATTGCGGGCTGCGTTGCCCTTGCCAGGCACTGTCATCGTCATTCCGTCAGACACGCCAGCTGGAATGTTGATACTGATGACTTCCTCGCCCTGCACGATGCCGCTTCCGGCGCAAACTTTACATTTGTTTTTGATAACCTTGCCCGTGCCGCCACAAGTGCCACAGACGGTTTGTGTGCGCATCTGACCGAGTATGGTGTTCTTAACTGTCGTAACCATGCCCGCGCCACGACACGTAGGACAGGTGTCTGTACCAGAACTGCCGCCCTGAGCACCCGTGCCGTTGCAAGCCTGACAAGCGCATGACTTCTTAACCTTGAGTTTCTTCTCAACGCCTTCCGCCACCTCACGGAGTGTCAACTTGACCTTCACCCTCAGGCTGCTGCCCTTAGTGACACGCTGACCACCACGCGAACCACCCGTGGAGCTACGGAAGCCACCAAAACCGCCTCCAAAGCCGCCGAATATGTCGCCAAAATTGCTGAAAATATCCTCAATGTCCATACTAAAGCCACCGCTACCGCCCGCGCCGGATACGCCTGCGTGTCCGAACTGGTCATAACGCTGACGCTTTTGGTCGTCGCTGAGCACCTCGTATGCCTCCGCCGCCTCCTTGAACTTCTCCTCGGCAACCTTGTCACCGGGGTTTCGGTCGGGGTGGTATTGCATGGCGAGTTTACGGTATGCCTTCTTTATCTCATCCTTGGTGGCAGATTTGCCTATACCAAGTACTTCATAATAATCTCTCTTTTCTGCCATTTTGTTACTCTCCTATCACTACCTTGGCGTAGCGGATTATTTTGTCATGGAGATAATAACCTTTCTCTACCACATCAATGATTTTGCCCTTGAGGTCTTCTGACGGAGCGGCAAACTTGGCTACAGCCTCGTGCTTGTCAGTGTCGAGTTCCTGGTGCATTGCCTCCACTTCTTTAAGTCCGCGTGTTTCAAGGAAAGATTTAAACTTCTTGTAAATCAACTCCACGCCTTCTTTCACAGCGTTCATGTCGGGCGCAGTGTCCATATTATTGATGGCACGCTCCATGTCGTCCACCACTTTGAGGATGCCTTTGAGAACGTCCTCTTCGGCGTACTTTGTGAGGTCCATCTTCTCCTTCAGAGTGCGCTTGCGGTAGTTGTCAAACTCTGCCATGAGACGGAGATACTTGTCATTCAGCTCGTCATACTTGCCATGCCAATCTTCCTGCACCGTGTCAGCGGCTTCTGACATATTTTCAGTTTCCTGACTTTTCTGGCTGTCAGTGTCAGTCTCCGGCGTGTCAATTTCCGGCTGGCTGTCGGCTTTTTGCTCAGTCTCGTTGGCAGTTACTTCCGCCTCTTGGTTCTCTGTATTCTGTTCCATTGTCGTATTTTGTGTGTTAACGTTCTTGTTTTTAGGACGATGGTGTCCTCGTTTCTTTGTCATATCTTTCATGTTTGGTTGTTTTTCTACACTTGTAAAATCAAATATGTTGCCAATATGAATTTTCTGCCAGAATGTCAGAAAATTTGTCATCAATATTGTTGTTGACATCCAAAAATTTATATACCTTTGCTACTGCGAAATTTCCAAAATCAAGACGTCATGAAGAAAACCATTTTTACCATAGCTTTTGCGTCTTTGTCCATGCTCAGCATGGGTCAATCGACCGCGACACAGGACAGATTTAAGTTTGTAGATTCCATAAGGCTCGCCTGTCCAGCCGTGCAGGACCAACAAATGTCAGGCACTTGCTGGTGTTTTTCCACGATGTCTTTCATCGAATCAGAGATGATGGCAAACGGCAATCCAAACCCTCCAACCCTATCCGAAATGTTCGTCGTTAGGCAAAACTACATCGACCGCGCCAAAAAACTCGTCATGCTCCACGGCAAGATGAATTTTGGACAGGGCAGCTATTTCCACGACAACATGACCATAATCCGCAAACATGGTATCGTCCCCGAAGATGCGTACCCAAACACCCTCGAATCAGGCATAAACCATTACCCATTGGAAAAAAAGCTCACACGTTTTGCGGATTCGGTCGCAAACGACAATGCAAAAAAAATCGATCCTGCTTGGGTTGACGGTTACACAAAAATTCTTGACGAATACCTTGGAAAAACACCTGAGACTTTCGAGTACAAAGGCAAGACCTACACTCCACAATCTTTTGCCAAAGAGGTCGTTGGACTCAATTTGGACGACTACATACAAGTAACATCGTTCAGCCACCATGAGTTTGGCAAATATTGTATCCTCGAACTCCCTGACAACTGGCGTGCTGGCAGATTTCTCAATGTCAAAATCGATGACATGATTGCCATCATCGACTCCTCGCTCGCCAAAGGACACACTGTGCTGTGGGCTTCGGATGTTTCAGAAAAGGGATGCAACATAAACGCTGGCTATGCAATCCTTCCAGGCATAAACCCGGCAGGCATGAAAACCGCAGACATTCAAAATTTCCAAAAACTCACTCCCGAAAAACAAACACTCCGCGCCCGAACACTCACATCGCCAGGCATAGAAATGAACGTGACGCAGGAAAGCCGCCAAATTGACTTCCTGAACCGCAACACAACCGACGACCACGGCATGCAAATCATCGGAATCGCCCATGACGCTCTCAAAAACAAATATTACATCGTGAAAAACTCATGGGGCGAAACCAACAAATACAAAGGTTACTTCTATGCGTCAGTAAACTACGTCAAGGCAAAGACCACAGGTCTTTTAGTTCACAAATCGGCTTGCGGCAAGTTACTCGACAACGCAACATGGGAGGATTAGAACAATGTATAAAACATAAAGTAGTAATTCATAACCCGTAACTTCAACCATGAAAATCTCAATACTTGCCATCACAGTCGCCATCGCGATAATGTTCGCCGGATGTGACGCGCTCGAAGACGACCAGTATAAGGCGTACTCGCCAATATATGAAAAGATGGGGTCGCAGGAAGTGGCTGAATTTGGCACGGTACAATATACCGTCGGCAAAATCGTCAAGACGTCCGACATGCCACAGACATTTTGGGACAAACTAAAGATTGGAGACAGAAAGGCTCTCATCAGATGCTCCGCAACATTAAAGGCTGGAATCGACATATCTTCCGGCAATTACAAAGTGGAAGTGGAAGGTAGAAAAGTTCTGTTGCAACTTCCTCATGCAAAGATTTTCATGCCTATAAACATGGACTTCGACAATGTTCATCTCGAATACTCCAAAGTGGGTTTGCTGAGAAAAAATTTCACATTGTCGGAATATGTGGCGTACCTGCAGGAAGGTGAAAAACAGATACTCGCCGACCAAAACCTCATGAACCAAATCGTCAAACAGGCAGAGAGCAATGCAGAGCCTATGTTCCGCTCAATGCTCAAAAACCTCGGCTTCGAGGCAATCAAAATCGAATTCGTACTCTAAAACCCGCGAACAATGAAAACAAAAATCATATTCACCTTATTAATAGTAGCCGCAATCGCTGCCGTGTTTGTGCTGTTCAAGATGGGCTTGATTGGCAAAAACACGAGGGGCTCCGTCATCGACGAGACACCAAACATCGTGGAAGCCGTGGAGCAAATCCAGGAACTATGCACCGAATACTATTACGACGAAGTAACTGTGAGGGATTCCGTGCTGAAAACCGGCGCGAAACGCGCTCTCACCGACGCCGCAAACTCCGCAGGCAACTTTTTCTCAAACCTTTTCAGCTCCTCAGAAAGCAAAAACTCTTCTGGCACATCGTCTCAAAAACAGGTTGTCAGCCAACTTGAAAAGGAACTTGTCGTGATTGCAAAAGTAACATGCCGCGTGGGTTTCGACCTCAAACAGATTGTTGCTGACAGTGGAATGTTAGTGAATGGAGACACGCTGTTCATCAACCTTCCAAAAGCAAAATTCCTCGAGACAATAGTCAACCCGACAGACCTCGACATTTTCGCTGAAAGTGGCTCATGGGAGTTCCCTGGCGAACTTAAAGGCGTCGTGGCATACGCTAAACAAGTTGTGGAACAACGCGCCATAAACGACAACATCCTCGAAAAAGCCGACAAGTCAGGTCGAAAAATCCTCGAATGTCTCTTTTCTACGATGGGGTTCAAGGTGGTTTTCATAGACAGCAATTATGTAATCATGGCTGAACCAAAGAACGAACTACTATAACTGCAAAACAACTAACACAATACAAAAATAAATGGTTTTTTCCGACCTATTTTTTCTATTCGTTTTCATCCCTGCGTTTGCTGCCTGCTACCTTGCAGCAAGGGCGGCAGACAAGCGTTTTTTTGCATCCAGCAACACCCTGAGAAATGCAGTGCTGATATTGTTCAGCCTGATATTCTACGCTTGGGGCGAGCCGATGTTTCTCTTTTTGATGATTGGAGATGTGGCAATCAATTACGTAATCGGCAAGTACATCGCCAACGCCACACGCAATCGTAAATACGCCCTCATATTGGGCATAACGTGCAACCTGTTAACACTCGGACTTTTCAAATACGCCGGATTTTTTGCACAGACGCTCAACTCCATCGGCATCCCTGTACCCGTGCCAGCAATCAGGCTGCCCATCGGGATTTCGTTCTATATTTTCCAAAGCATTTCATACCTTGTGGACGTTTATCGCAAGGACGCGCAACCTCAACAAAAATTCTATAACTTATTGCTGTATATCAGCATGTTCCCACAGTTGATAGCCGGTCCTATCGTCCGTTATAATACAATAGCCAAAGAAATCAACCAACGCTCTGCCACCATCGACGACATCAGCGAGGGCATTTTCAGGTTTTTGATTGGACTCGGCAAAAAAGTCATCATCGCCAACCAACTCGGCACAATCAGCGACCAAATGCTCGGCGACAGCCTTGGCAGTTCAACTGCAGGCGCGTGGGTTGGTTTGTTGGCGTTTTCGCTTCAAATTTACTTCGACTTTTCGGGCTATTCCGACATGGCGATTGGCATGGGGCGTTGCATGGGTTTCCATTTCAACGAAAACTTCAATCACCCCTACACCTGCACGAGCGTTACAGATTTTTGGCGCAAATGGCATATTTCCCTCGGACAGTTTTTCCGCGACTACGTGTATATACCCATGGGTGGCAACCGCAAACATCAGTGGCTCAATATCTTCTGTGTATGGTTCTTGACCGGCATGTGGCACGGCGCAAGTTGGAACTTCATATTTTGGGGGCTTTATTTTGGAATCATTCTTGTCATAGAAAAAATGTGGTTGCTCCGCCTGTTGAAACGCATTCCCGTCCTCGGACACGTTTACAGCCTGTTGGTGGTGTATATCGGATGGGGCATATTTTATTTTGACGATTTTGGAACGATGCAGACTTTCTTCCGCACCTTCTTCCACGGTGCGGGCGAATGGACGGGATTTGAGGTAAAACAAATCATCACCGGCAACCTGTGGCTGTGGATTGTTGCGCTGATATTCTGCGCCCCCGTGCGCAAAATCGCCGAAGAACGCATCACACAGCCCGCCGTCAAATACGGCATACGCGCCGCATTGTCGATAGTAATATTGTTCCTGAGCGTCGCATTGCTCGTGGGCGCAACCAACAACGCATTTTTGTATTTTAGATTTTAACAACACACAATGAAACAGATACTTACAATAATTTTGATATTGATAGCCGCCACAATGACGGCACACGCCGACATCATCGACAGCCTTGCTACTTACAACGACACCACCGAAAACCGTGTCGTCCCGACATACGTAAACACCATCTGCCCAGACGTGCCTCTGCGTATGTGGAAGCGCGTCTGCGTAACCGGCAAGGGCGCGGAGATTCGTGCATTTTCTCCATGGAAAGGCCCTGCGACATCCTGCATTGAATACGCCAAAGTTGCCAATCTCTATAAGGAAACATTTGGCGACAAGGTTCAAATATGGCTAATGCCGATACCAACGGCGGCGGCTTTCTACAGCCCTGTCAACAACCTAAATACAAAGGAAGAATTTTCATCAATTAACGTGATTTTCCAAAACGCCGCGCCCGACGTGCATTGCGTTGATGTTCATACACCCCTCGCGCAGCACGTGGACGAATACATTTATCTCCGCACCGACCATCACTGGGCACCGCTCGGCGCATATTACGCTGCAAAAAGGTTTGCGGCTTTGGCAAAAGTTCCATTCAGAGACATCAATGACTCAACGAGTTACGAGCATAAGATAATCCACAAATTCTGTGGCACGATGTACAGTTTTAGTGGCAACATCAACATCAAAAACAATCCCGACGAGTTCAATTACTGGGTGCCGATTGGAGTGGAATACAAAGTTGATTTTGTGGATTACACTTTCAAAGGTCCTCACATGGTAACTGGTGAAAAGCCCTACAAACCAAGCCCTTACTTCCGCGAATATGGCGACGGTAGTCCGTTGGCTTACAGCACTTTTATGGGCGGCGACGCTCACCTGACCCACGTAACCACCGCTACAAAAAACGGCAGGCGCGTTCTTTTCGTCAAGGACAGTTTTGGCAACGCTATACCTGGATATTTGTTTTATTCGTTTGAGGAGTTGCACGTTGTGGACTGTCGGTATTTCAACCGCAACCTTGTGGATTATGTTGCGGAACACAACATAACAGACATTGTACTTTGCAACAATATGCATTTCGTCAGCGCACCCAAAATCCTCAATGCATTGCGGGTGTATCTGACACAATACAAAAAATGAAAAACGTATCAATGAGTAAATGAAGAATGAAAAATCCGTCTAAAACATACGTCATTATCACCACGGCGGCATTTGCAGTGATGTTTGTGGTGTTGAATTTCTTTCCGCGCAGCACATTCTCGGAGAGGGAACGTCGCGACTTGGCACATTTTCCGGAGTTTGGTTCGGCAAACCTGACAGATGGCAGTTACACCCGCGACATTTCGCATTGGTATTCCGACAGCGAACCGTTCAGGGATGGGTTTCTCAATGTGAGTGAAAATTTCAATCATTATAAAGGTGTCTCCATAAGCACTGGCGACGGCGAACAAATCACTTTTGTATCCGGCGGCGGCAGCATTGAGGATCCCGGACTCCTCGCTGGCACTGACGATGAAGACGAAGATATTGATTCTGTATCCATTGCATCCAAAAATGACACCATCTCCACAGCCGACACCACCGCGACTAAAAAGTCAACACCATCCAAAAACACCGCAACAACAGACACATCATCAGCAAATTACAGTAAAACTAATTCGGGCGTGATGCTCGTGGGCAAAGAACCTAACGTGAGGGCAATGATGTGTTTTGGATGCACTGCGGCTTACGTCAAAAAATTCACAAATGCTGTCAACGCCTACCATGACGCATTCCCCGATGTGAATATTTGGGTGATGCCGATACCGTTGTCGATAGAATTTTATTGCCCAGAAGAAGCCAAAAAACTCAATTGGCCTCAGAAACCATGTTTTGACGCCGTGAAGAAAAACCTTGCCGATGGTGTGCATTATGTGGACATCTACACCACAATGCAGGAACACAAGGACGAAGGCATTTATCTCCGCACCGACCACCACTGGGCACCACTCGGCGGATTTTATGCGTCGGAAGTGTTTGCAAAGGCGGCAGATGTGCCGTTCCCAAGCATGGAGGAAGGCTACACGACAAAGGTTGTTCACGGTTTCGTAGGCACGATGTATGGATATTCCCACAGCCTTGCCGTCAAGCGGTCGCCCGAAGATTTTGTGTATTATTATCCCAACACCGAGTTCACGACCTACGTTACGGCATACGACCTCGACGAAGATTTCAAGATTAGCAAGATGCACTCCGAGCGCAAGGGCGCATATTTTGCAAAATTCAAGGATGGCAGTTCGGGCGCGTATTGCACTTTTATGGGCAGCGACAAACAGATAACACGTGTCATGACCTCCGCCAACAATGGTCGCCGCATCATCATCCTCAAAGACAGTTTTGGTAACACGATACCGAGTTGTCTGTTTTATTCGTTTGAGGAAGTACACGTGATAGACTACCGCTATTTTACCCTCAACATGAAAAAATATGTCGCCGACCACAAAATCACCGACATACTTTTTGCAAACAACATAACTTTCTGTGTAACAGGACACGCTGGCAAGGCTTACATACGATTCTTGACACAAGGTGCAGGTGGCGCATCCAAGGAAAAAACTGAGAAAAAAGACACATTGCAGGAAAAATCCGTAGAACCTGACACTACCTCCACAACAAAATAATTGAAACTTTTATTTGCAGTTTCAAGAATACGTTGTAAATTTACGGCATAATTTTTTAACAAACATCAATTATGTCAGAAAACGCATCAATCAAACTTGACCGCACAGTAACCGACGACATCGCATATATCGGCTGTGAGGATTTTGAGATACAACAGTTTGAGGGACAGTATTATCTGCCCGAAGGAATGTGCTATAATTCGTATGTTATCATCGACGAAAAGATAGCAGTAATGGACACCGTGGACGCTCGCTGTGGCGAGGAATGGCAGAAAAAACTTGCCGCCGTGCTCAATGGTCGCAAACCTAATTATCTCGTAGTTCAGCACGTGGAGCCTGACCATTCGTCGCTCGTTGCAAAATTCGTGGAGCAATATCCCGACGTGAAAATCATCTGTTCGGCTGCGGCTTCCAAGATGCTCACATTATATTTTCCCAAGGCAAATCTCGCCGCCAACATCCAGACCGTCAAGGAGGGCGACACTCTCGCGCTCGGCAAGCACACACTGCAATTTGCCACCGCACCGATGGTGCATTGGCCCGAAGTGATTGTTACCTACGACAGCACAGACAAGGTGCTTTTCAGTGCCGACGGTTTCGGAAAGTTTGGCGTTTACGATTCAGAGGCAGATGACTGGGCATGTGAAGCGCGTCGTTATTACTTCAATATCTGTGGCAAATACGGTGCGCAGGTTCAGGCTCTGTTGAAGAAAGCGTCTGCCTTCAACATCAAGACCATCTGCCCCTTGCACGGTCCAATCTTGAAAGGCGAAATGCTCACCGAAGCGTTGCGGCTCTACACAATTTGGAGCGCGTATGACGTTGAGAGCGAGGGGGTTTTCGTTGCATATTGTACAATGCACGGCAATACTGGCAATGCAGCCGAGGCTCTTGCCGAAATTCTCCGCAAAAAAGGCGCGGCAAAAGTGGCAACCTCCAACCTCTGCGAAGAAGATTGGGCAGAGGGCATCGAGGATGCTTTCAAATACGGCAAAATCGTACTCGCCGCGCCCACTTACGACGGCGGACTCTTCCCGAAAATGGTGGACTTCATCCATCACCTCAAAATCAAGAATTACCAAAAGCGCCGCATCGCCCTACTCGAAAACGGTTCATGGGCACCACAGGCGGCTCGTATAATGCGTGAGATGCTCGCCGATTTCAAGGACGTGGAGGTCTGTGAAAACGTTGCCACAATACGCGGTGCGTTGAAAGACACCGACATTCCCGCACTCGAAGCCCTCGCTGACGAATTACTCAAATAACACTTTATTATTATGTCGCTCAAACAACTCTTTATCAAGATAATGCCGTTTGTGAAACCCTACAAATGGCTCGTTGTCCTGACACTGGTGATGACATTCATCGGGTCGCTCGCTGCGCAGGTCAACGCCGTGGTGCTTGACAAGACGGTCGATGAAGTCAATCGCCTTTTACATTTGGAACATTTCGAGTGGAGTCAGGCATCGTATGTAATGATGGTGATTTCGGCAATTTTGCTTGGTAAAGAGTTGCTTGTTTTGCTTATCAACTTCGTTCAAAAATATTACGGTGAGCGCATCAAAGTGCTGATTTCTCAGGACTTAGCGGCAGTGGTCATCAAAAAAGTTTTGACTTTCAAGGTTGCTTTTTTCACTCGTGACGAAAACAAGCCCGGCAAAGTTCAGACCCGCATCGACCGTGGCGTCGATTTCATCACGATGACTATAAAAAACTTTTTCATCGACATTCTACCTCTCGGCACGAGCGCAGTTTTGGCGTTGGTGCTGATGTTTGCCGCCAATTTCTACGTCGGTCTTACGGCGTTGGTGATTGTGCCTATCTACTTCTATGTGACGTACTTACAAGCTGGCAAACTCAAAAATTGGCGCACCAATATGCGCAATTACCGCGAGGCTAAGAGCAACGGCATTATGAACATCTTGCAGAGCATCAATGTCATCAAGTCGTTCAACCGCGAGGAAATAGAATACACAAAACAGACCGATGTTATCAACAAGTTGACCGACAATCAGTTGAATACACGCAAATACAGTTTTATTTACGACGGCATCAAGACATTTGTGGAGCAAATTGGTACGGTTTTCATCATCATCTTGACGGCTTATCTCGTCCTCACTGATTATCCAGGCATGACCATCGGTAAGATTATGTACCACATAATGTTGTTTTCCAATGTTACCGCGCCCATCCGCCAACTTCACCGCATCTATGACGATGTTAATGAGGCTCTTATATATGCCGAAGGATATTTTGACATTTTGGATGCCAAGGACAGCGCAGAGCAAAGCGGCACTTATCGTCCCGAAAAAGTTCGCGGCGACATTGAGATTTCTCATGTAGATTTCACCTATCCCAATGGCTGCAAAGCGTTGACAGACATCACCATGAGTATTCCTCACGGCAAGATAACTGCCTTTGTGGGGCTTTCTGGCGCGGGCAAAAGCACCGTTGTAAACCTCTTGGATAAATTTTATGAACCTGACTGTGGCTCCATCACCATTGACGGCGTTGACATCCGCGAATGGGACACTCAATATCTCCGCGACAACATAGGTCTCGTGCTCCAAAAGAATCATATTTTTGACGGCACAGTTGAAGAAAACATTCGCTACGGTCGCCCAGACGCAACATTTGAGGAGGTCTGCGACGCTGCCAAAAAAGCGTACATCTACGACATGATAGAGAAAATGCCAAGCGGTTTCAAGACCAATGCCGCCGAACTTTCTGGCGGTCAGCAACAACGCATAGCCATTGCCCGCATGTTTTTGAAAAATCCGCCCATCATTTTCCTTGACGAGCCGACTGCGAGTCTCGACGCCATCGCCACTGAACAAATCAAAAATGCCATCGATGCCATCAAACAAAACCGCACCGTGGTTATCATTTCCCACTCAATCTCTCAAATCATTGATTCAGAGATGATTTACGCGCTCAATACAGGTCGCGTGGAACAAGGCGGCAAGCCCGACGAGGTCTATAAACAAGGCGGAATCTACAAGGACATCATCGACGCATCGGCTCGCAGTCTCAACATCGACAAGATTGTTAAGATGACGGAAGGATAAAAAAACTTCCAAAATAATCCTCTGTTATATAGCCATTTGTAATTTTTTTAGAAAAAACCTTCAAAAATATTTTTTTTAATTGGGGAAAAGTCCCTACCTTTGCACCCGCAATCGAGAGGGATTGCGACGCTATTTGAACAAAATTGACAGCAAGCACAAGGCGTAAAAGAATTAGCAAGGAACGCAGAACCCTAAGTCAAAACAATTTAAAAATTTTATACAACGAAGAGTTTGATCCTGGCTCAGGATAAACGCTAGCGGCAGGCCTAACACATGCAAGTCGAGCGGCATCACGAGGTAGCAATACTTTGGTGGCGAGCGGCGGACGGGTGAGTAACGCGTATGCAACCTGCCCGCAACACGGAGATAGCCGACCGAAAGGACGATTAAACTCCGATAGT
>JAGCRY010000176.1 GCA_017964465.1 Bacteroidales bacterium
AATACTACAACGCTCTCTACACATATATGATAAAGAACGCCGTAGTAGAATACTACCGAGGCACGCCGTACTTGGAGCAATTTTAATGCATAATGCATAATTGCCATCCGGCAGAAAAATTAAAACTATCAACTTTAATCTTTAAACTATCAACTATTATGGACAGAACAATAGAACAGAAAACTGGCATCAGGAAGATATTCCAAAAGAAATACGTCCCCTACTGGATTGGTGGCGTGGTGGTGATTGTATTGGCATATTTGCTTATCAATACCGACAGCAATTCTGTAACGGTGAGCAAAGACAATTTTACGATAGCCACGGTCAAAAACGACGAGTTCAATGATTATATCCGTCAGAGCGGGCAGGTGTTGCCATTGACTACGGTGCAGATAAGTCCGTTGGAAGGCGGCATTGTGGAGGAGATAATCAACGAGGAAGGCACCACCCTCAAAGCGGGCGACGTGATTATACGACTTTCCAACCAACAATTGGAGATGGACATCCTGCACGCCGAGGCTGACCTTGCCGAAAAGGAAAACCACCTCCGCAACACGATGATTGAGATGGAAAAACAAAAACTCGACCTCGAACAAAACCGCCTTATCTACACCAAGCAACTGAGCCGCGCCCGTCGCGATTATGAACAAAAGAAGAAACTCTACGCCGAAAATCTTTGTTCCAAGGAAGAATATCTCCAAGCGGAGGAGGATTATCAACTCGCTCAGCAACAATTGCAACTAAACCAAAACCGCGCCAAGCAAGACAGCCTCTATCGTGGCATCCAAATCCAAAACCTCAACGAAAATCTTGCAAGTATGCGCCGCAATATGGAGATGATACACCGCCGCAAATCAAACCTCGAAGTAAAGGCGCCCATCGACGGCGAACTCGGTCTCCTCGACGTGGTGCTTGGTCAGAGCGTGGGCAGCGGTATGAAGATTGGGCAAATCAACAATCTGTCGAGTTATAAGATTGAGGTGAGTATCGACGAGTATTACATCGACCGCGTAACTCCGGGATTGGACGCAACATTTGAGAAAAACAACGACACTTACTCGGCGCAAATCCGCAAAGTATATCCCGAAGTAAGGAACGGCAAATTCCGCGCCGACCTCAAATTTACCGGCGAACAGCCCGACAATATCCGCACGGGTCAGACTTATTACCTCAACATCCAACTTGGCAGCCCAACCAATTCCATCATTATTCCCAAAGGCAATTTTTATCAGCGGACGGGCGGCAGATGGATTTACGTAGTGGATGCCAACGGCAATACCGCCACCAAGCGCAGCATCCGCATTGGTCGTCAAAACCCAAAATATTACGAAGTGCTCGAAGGTCTCAACCCCGGCGAAAAAGTAATCGTATCAGGCTACGAAAATTTCGGCGACAACGACAGGGTGGTGATTAGCGAGTAAAAAATCTGTAAACTAATTTTACACCGACTGTAAAATTTTTTTACACTTTTACACCTGCCTTTAATCTTTAATCTCCTAACTCTCAATTATTTACAAGTTTTGGCACAGGTAATGCACTATTTTAGGCACAAGCAAATTGAATATTAACAACAAAAAAACATAAAACACTATGATCAACGTATCAAACCTCACCAAAGTATTCCGCACCGACGAGGTGGAAACCATAGCACTCGACAGTGCATCATTTGAAATCAAGGACGGC
Source organism: Bacteroidales bacterium (assembly GCA_017964465.1). GTDB lineage: Bacteria > Bacteroidota > Bacteroidia > Bacteroidales > UBA3824 > UBA3824. Next base: position 1,684 of record JAGCRY010000176.1, read on the forward strand.
GAATTTGTAGCCATAATGGGTCCGTCGGGTTGCGGCAAATCGACCCTCCTCAACATCCTCGGTCTCCTCGACAACCCTACCGAGGGCAAGTACATCCTCTTTGGCACCGACGTATCGGATTTCAAGGAGAAAGACCGCACGCAATACCGCAAGGGCAACTTGGGATTTGTATTCCAGAGTTTCAACCTCATCGACGAACTCAACGTCTATGAAAACATCGAACTCCCCCTCACGTACCTCAAAGTGAGCGCGTCGGAGCGCAAAAAGCGTGTTGACGAAATCCTCCACCGTATGAACATAGCCCACCGCGCCAAGCATTATCCGCAGCAACTCTCCGGCGGTCAGCAACAGCGTGTTGCAATTGCCCGCGCCGTTGTCACCAACCCGAAACTGATCCTCGCCGACGAGCCTACTGGTAATCTCGATTCCACCAACGGCCGCGAGGTGATGGAACTCCTCTGCGAACTCAACCACGCTGGCACCACAATCGTGATGGTTACCCACTCGCCCAAGGACGCAGCCAAGGCGCAGCGCATCATCAACCTCTTCGACGGCAAAATCGTCAGCGACGTCAAGAATCAACTCTAAACAAGAATTACTATGAAACCAGTCAATATAAAAACCTTGTTTTCGGTGCCGTCGCTGTTGAACATCGTCGGAATCGCCATCGCCATCGCCGCGTTCTACGTGTTGGTGTCGATAGCCGACTTTGAATTGACCTTCAACAAGAGCACCCCGCAGCACCAAAACATATATCAGTTGTGCTATTCGATGGAGGGCGGACAATTGACTAATAGCAATATGCGTCCGCTTCCGGAAGCACTCGGTCGCGCCCTTCCTTCCGTGGAAAGATATGGATGCATTACGGCTGGGGCTAATAACAATATGTATGTGAAACAGCAAGGCAGTTATCATCAAATCGAAATGATGTACTTGCAATGCTCCAAGAGCCTTTTGGACGTGTTCGGATTTCAAATTGTGGAGGGCGACACTTCCAAATTAATCAACTCCCAACAGATGGTAATGAGTCGCAAAATGGCTGAAAAATATAACCTCAATGTGGGCGACTACGTAAAGAGCGACCTCCAAAATTCAGAAGAAATTGAGATTGTAGCCATTTATGAGACGATGGAAACCAACACAGAATTTGGACGAATTGGCGGATTCCGATGCTTAGGCGACTACAATCTCGACAACCCGACGGAATGGTCTTACACATATTATATGCGATTTGTGGACGGCACACCAAAGCCGGAGTTCGATAGTAATATGAAGGAGATGTTGCGCAACCTTGTAAAAACCTTCTACAAAGATATAGAAGAAGTTAGCGAGGAGGAGATTGACAACGAGATTGGTCAGTTTGAATTGGAGTTTGTAGCCCTCGACGACCTCCACCTGCACAGCGAAATCAATGGTTATCATCCACGCGGCGACAAGAGCCTCACGTACACTTTGATAATCCTTGCAGTGTTTGTGATTGTGATAGCCTTCATCAACTACTTCAACTTCTTTATGGCGCGTGTGCCGCAGAGGCTCCGCTCCGTCAATACCCGCAAAGTGCTTGGCAGTAGTCGCGGCGACCTCATTGCAGGCATCGTGGGCGAATCGGTGATATTTACATTGGTGGCGATGATATTGGCGGCGGCTATTCTATTTGGCATAATGCCGTATGTTTTGGACGGTAAAGTCGATATGGATAGCATCGTATATTCTAATTACAAAGCGTTGACAATTACCATATTGACGGCGATTGCCGCATCAATATTGACGAGCATCTATCCTGCAATCCACATCACATCTATACCTCCGGCGATGGCTCTCAAAGGGCAGATGACACAGAGCCACGATTCCATAATCCGCTATCTCCTTATCGGTCTTCAAGTAGCGGCGTCGGTGGCATTGATAATATGTTCGATTTTCATCGACAGAAACAATGATTATCTTCGCAACCGCGACATTGGGTTCAACACAGACAACCTCCTAAGCACTTGGGCCACCAAAAAACTCGCCGAAAACCGTGAAACCGTGCGTACAAGTCTGTTGCAAAATCCCGACATCATCGACATCGCTTGGACTTCGCAAGACCTCGTGTCGGCAGGCAGAATGACTTGGGGGCGTCCAAACCTTGAAAACACAGAGGAAACGTTCTATTATTCTGTATGCCCTGTTTCGTGGAATTTCATCGACTTTATGGGCATCAAGATGACTGACGGGCGCGGTTTTGTAGAGAGCGACGAACAATGTGAAAACGGCGCAATCATCTTCAACGAAACAGCCCGCAAAGCCTTCAAACTCACCACCGAATCGCGGATACAAGGCCACATCAACGATAAGTGCGTATTGGCGGGTTTCTGCAACGACTTCAATTTCCGTCCGTTGCAATATGGCATCTCCAACTTTGCATTCTACATTTTTGGCAAAGAAACGTGGGGTTGGACGTTGCGCAAACTCTACATCCGCACAGCCGAGGGAGCCGACGTACAAAAGAGCATCGATTACATCAACAAAACCCTCATCTCTATCGACCCGGATTTTGAGATTCAGAATAACGAAATCCGCACCTACGAAAAAGAAATCGCACAACAATACCAAGCCGAAAAGCAAGTGGAAGCGGTGGTTACGATTTTTACGGTAATTGCAATCATAATATCCGTGATGGGCATATTTGGCATCGTGCTTTTCGACACAGAACGCCGCCGCAAGGAGATTGGCATCCGAAAGGTCAACGGCGCCACAATTGCAGAAATACTCACAATGTTCAATCGCAAGTTTCTCATCCTTACCGTGATATGTTCCGCCATTGCAATTCCATTGGCATACATAATTATAAGTGCATATTTCAGTCGGTTCACCTATCATTACGACATCAACATCTGGCCATTCGTTATAGGTGTAATATTGTCGATGATAACAACCTCATTGGTGGTAACAGGCGCAAGTTTCCGCGCCGCCAACGAAAACCCCGTGGACACGCTGAAAAGTGAATGAGGAATGAGGAAAGATTCGTAAATCAACAAATCACTAAATCAACAAATTGCTATGAAACTCTTTAAACTGAAACACATATTCACAGTGCCGTCGCTGTTGAACATCTGCGGAATAGCAATCGCAGTGGCGGCTTTTTATGTGATAATGGCTGTGGTGGATTTTGACCTGAATTACAATCACAGCATCAAGGACTGCGAAAACGTTTATAATCTGACGTTTGGTTGGAAGGGCGACGGCACTCGCGACAACATCATTTCGCGTCCTATGGGCGAAACAGTTGGGCGTGAGATGCCGATGGTGGAGAGTTATGGTTGCCTGCATCCGTGGGATATGTGGGCAATGTACGCCAACCGCAACGGCGAATACAACAAACTCGACATCCGCACCGGCAGAATCAGCAAAAGTCTTATTAACACGTTGGACATCAAGATTGTAGATGGCGACACAACGCGGTTCATCGACGATTCTAAGATAATCATCAGCCGCCGCGACGCCGACAGATTTGGCATCCACGTTGGCGATATGCTCAAATACGACCTCAATTTGCCCAATGAAGTGGAGGTCGTGGCGATATACGACATTGACATCAATACCGAGTTGCGTCCGTTTGGCGGATTCCGCTGTATTGGCAACGATTATATCGACAACGATGGTTGGAGCATTACGGCGTATTATTACAGAACCAATGCTCCAATCGATGAGGATGTTGCCAAGGATGTTGCGTGCCGAATCATCAAGAGAATGGTAGAGATGGACGGACAAACGCCGAAAGACTCTTTGGATTTAGTTGCAGACGCAGTTTTCTCGCAAATCAGCCCAAAATTCATCCCGTTGGACAAAATCCATTTGGGTGCGGAAATCAACGGCTTCCACGAGCCTGCCAATCCCAAAGTGGTATATACGCTCCTGATACTTGCAATCGTGATTATTTTGATTGCCTACATCAACTATGTAAATTTCTTCTTTGCCCGCGTGCCGCAGCGCATCAAGAGTATCAATACAAGGAAGATACTCGGCAGTAGCCGCGCCAATCTCGTGATGATTCTTGTGGGCGAGTCGCTTACATTCACGCTCATTTCGATGGCGTTGGCATACGTGCTTGTTCACGCCCTCGCGCCCACGCTTGTAGGCGACGCTGTGGATATGGATACTGTGGTGTATCCCAATCATAAGATTCTCGTCATCAGCATTTTGCTGCCGTTATTGACTGCAATTGCTGTGAGCATCTATCCCGCGCTCCATATCACGAGCATTCCGCCCGCGCTCGCCCTCAAAGGCAATATTACCGAAT
>JAGCRY010000177.1 GCA_017964465.1 Bacteroidales bacterium
GGAAAGTGTTTACTTCGCCGCGAGGATCCACGCCGAGGTAGTCCTTGTAAGGGCCTTCGGGCTTGTCGGCGACGCACACGCGCACATTATAAGTAGTAACGAGCGGGCCGTAACTTACAAAGAGGTAGTATTTCTTGGTGTCGGGATTGTAGATTACTTCGGGGGCTTCCATATTGTCAACCTGATAGTTAGCACGATGCGCAATGAGGTGTCCTTGGTCGCCTTCCTTAATTGTTAGACCCGTCTTGTGGTCGAGCTCCACGGCGAAGATACCCCCGAAAAACGAGCCATAGACCATCCACAATTGATGTGTCTCGTGGTTTTCGATGATTGTCGGGTCGATGGCGTTCATAACGGACGCGCTGTCGGTCTTGACCACGCAACCCTTTGGCTGCCAAGGTCCAAGCGGCGAATTGGACTCCGCCAAACCTATGTACGAAACTTTTTCGCCAAAGGTGGACAGACAGTAATACATTCTATAAGTGTCGCCCTCCTGATATACAAAAGGCGCCCAAAGTCCGCGCGAAGTCTTGTTGCCACTGATGGGATAGACGTGATCCCACGCCTCGGAGGGTATGCTGTCGAAGGCAAATCCCGCAAACTCCCAATGTACCAAGTCGTTGGACTTGCGCATCGGGATGTTTCCCATCCTTGGGCGTGGACGGTTGGCATTGCCCTCTTGTGCGTCGGTGGAATCCTTTTTGGGCGGTCTTGGTGGCCACCACGCCGCATCGGTGCTATAACAATAATAAGTGTCGCCAAACTTTCTGATGCACGGGTCGTGTACGTTGTACGCCGCCCAATGCGCCATACTGTCGATGGAAGCGACATTCTCGTAACGGTCTGCCCACGGATTAGGCGCGTCGGTGGGTTTGAGCGATTCGCCGCCGCAGCCGGTAAGCACCGCCACTGCCGCCGCTGCCATTAATAATGTGTTATTGAATCTTTTCATATCTTGTGATTTTTTCTTGTTTTCGATAACACAAAATTAACATATCCGCGTCGTGCTGCGGTGGATATTATTGCCGTATTGGTGAAAAATGGTTTGTTTTTAGGTGGACAAACGGACGCGAAAGGGGGACAAAATTTTTTCCCTTCTTTTTTTCCCAATTTTTTTATTATATTTGCCGTATCAAAATAAATCTATATGAAAAGACTTTTGTTATACTTTATAATATTGATGTTGGGAGCGGGGACGACTGTGGCGCAGGACAGCGACGGCGAGTTTGCGTCCAACTACCTGTTTTCGTACCTGACTGTCGATAACGGACTGCCAAACAATTTTGTGGACGGCATTTATAAGGACAGCCACGGGTTTGTGTGGATTTGCACGATGGGCGGCGGATTGCTCAAACACGACGGCTACAATTTTGTGCATTTCAACAACCGCAGCGATTACCAAATCAAAAGTAATTATGTGCATTGTGTCTGCGAGGACAATTTCGATAGACTTTGGATTGCCACCGAAAATGGCATCAACATTATGGACCTCTCCACCTACGGCGCGGCTAAGTCATTGACGGACAGTAGTATCAACGTCTTGGGCATCAACAATTCCACTATTTTCAAGATTGTGAAGGATTCGCGGGGCTGCATTTGGGTGACTACGCGGAATTCCATCATAAGGTTTGATTTCGACTCCCGGGGCAGCGTCGCAAATATCAACATCCTGCACCCCGGCACAAAAATCAACACCGCTGTCACAGGTCTGTATGAACTTGATGGTCAGATGCTTGCGGGTATCAACAATCGCCTTATGAAACTCGTTGCCGACGACAAGGGCAACCTCGTGGCGTCGCCATTTTCGACCCGGCTGCACCTCGACTGCAATTTCATCAAGTGCATTGTCGCCAAGGAAAACGACCTTTGGATTGGCACTGACGACGGTCTGTTCCGTTATAATTACATCCGCGAAAATGTCAAGGCGTACTACCACGACGACCGCGACCCGCATTCATTGAGCCAAAACCTCATATCCGACGTCAAATTGATGAACAACGGACAGCTTATTGTGGGCACGTTGAAGGGGTTGAATTTTTATGACTCGCTCAACGACTTTTTCTACGTCATCAGCCAAAACGACGAGGAACAGGTCAACTTCCGCACCTTGAACAGCAATTTTGTAAACACCATCCTCTGCGACGACCGCATTATTTGGATTGGCACTGAGTCGCGTGGCATCAACAAGATGACGCGCCCCGTAATCTCCTTAAAATCATATCAATACGCAAGCAATTACGCGGGTACGATTTCGAGCGGGCCTGTCAACGCGATTTATGAGGACAGCGACGGCACGCTTTGGGCGGGCTGCGTGGAGGGCGGTCTCAATTGCAAACCCGCCGACAGCGATTCTTTCCGCAATTTTACAGTTGCCAACGGTCTGAGCCACAATTCGGTAAGCTGCATCACCGACATTGGCGGCGGCAGACTTTTGCTCGGCACTTGGGGAGGCGGCATCACAATTTTTGACAAGAAACAGGGCAAGGGCGTTCAGCGCATCAATTATGAAAACGATTCCATAAACATCAGTTTCATAGGCACTTGCACGTTGGATACAGTCAATGACGGAGTTTGGGTTGGGTCTAACCACGGCATATATTTTTATGACTTGAAGACGGGCAATGTCGATAAGCCGCTGCCCGATTCCATCACTTATAATAATTACGGTTCGCTCGGTTCAATAGTCACCTCCGACGGCAAAATCCTCATCGGCACTACCGACGGCATTGTCAGCATCGACCCCAAGACCCGCCAAGCCCAAATCGACCGTATGCGCGACAATTCCACCGAATTTCTGCGCAAGATAACGTGTTTTATGGAGGGCAGCGACGGCACATTGTACATAGGTACAAATGGTTTTGGCGTGGTCAGGCGCACTGCCAAGGGTTACGAGCAACTTTTCACCACCGACAATGGACTCAGCAACGACATCTGCACCTACATCGCCGAAGACAACAGCCACCGCATTTGGATTGCCACCGCCAAAGGCCTCTCGTGCTACTCGCCGCAGAGCAACAGGATTTCGTCTTATTACCGCGAGGACGGGCTCTGCGACAACAATTTCTTTTGGAACGGCGGCTTCAAGGTGTCGGGGTCAAATATAATTTACCTCGGCGCGCTCCACGGATTGATGGCTGTCGATACCGAGAGGTCGCACGTCGTCCTTGGCAACGACCGCGTATATCTCACCGAACTCTCCGTCAACGACCGCAAAGTGCACGCGGGCAGCGGCATCATCAACACTGAAATATCAAGGGAATCAGATATTTACATCCACGAGAGGGACAAGTCGGTGACGCTCGAATTTTCTGCCTTGGATTACAATGCGCCTTCGTCGGTCTCCTACCAATACAGGCTGCAAGGTTTTAGCGACACGTGGACCACAGTGCCACACAGCCGCAGGATGGCGGTTTTCAGCAATCTGACTCAGGGGCATTACAAATTTCAGGTGCGATGCGCCTTGGGTTCGGGCGAATTTTCGGAGCCGACCGAAATCAACATCCACGTCAAAGGCTATTTTTACAAGCAATGGTGGTTTATTTTGATTTTGATATTGATTGTAATTGCAATTGCGCGGCACATCGTCCACCGCAGGATGGAGGCGTTGCGCGAACAGAAGCAACTTTTGGAGGAGAAGGTCAATCAACGCACCGCAGCCCTCGAAAGCAAGACCGAGGAACTCTCGCGCCAAAACGAACTACTCTTCCGTCAGAACGAGGAGATTTCGCGCCAAAAAACGCAGCTCGAACAGATGACCACAAAAATCCAAGAACTCACCTTGGACAAGTTGGCGTTCTTCACCAACATCACGCACGAATTTAGGACGCCATTGACATTGATAATCGGCCCCATAGAACGCGCCCTGAAACTCAGCACCAACCCAAAAGTGATTGAGCAACTGAATTTTGTGGATCACAATTCCAAACATTTGCTGTCGCTCGTCAATCAGTTGATGGACTTCCGAAAAGTGGAGACCGACAATATGCCCGTCAACCTCGCGCCCGGCAATTTCAAGACGTTTATGGACGATATTTTGCTGCCCTTCCGCTCGTTGACGCAGGACAAAGGCATCGCCCTCAACCTCTATTTCCGTATGCGCGACCCGTACATAATGTTTGACCGCGAGACGATGGTCAAGATTATCACCAATTTGCTCGGCAACGCGGTGAAATTCACGCCCAACGGCGGATGCATCGACGTATATGCCGCCGCGTTCCATTCGCCCGACAAACTTTACATCGCGGTTTCCGACACCGGCACGGGCATAGTAGAAAACGACATCGACAAGATTTTCAATAGTTTCTATCAATCGAACAATGACAACACACTCGCCAAGGGCAGCGGCACGGGCATTGGGCTCTACCTCTGCAAGAAACTCGCCAACCTCCTCGGCGGCGATATTACCGCTGGCAACACCAAACGCCACGGCGCACGTTTCCGACTGATTGTGCCGCTCGTGCCGATGGTGGAGAGTGCCGCCGCGCCGGTTTCCAATTACATCAGCACTGCCGACGATGCCGATGATGACGACGAGATTCAGGACAATGCCGAACATCGTATGTCGGTGCTTGTTGTGGAAGACAATACCGAGATGCGCCAATACATCCGCACCGTACTCTCCGATCAATACACTGTATATGAGGCTGTTGACGGCAACAACGCCCTCACTGTGCTCCGTTCCAATGTCATCGACCTCATCCTCTCCGACCTGATGATGCCTGGCATGGACGGCGTTACACTCGCCCAAAATGTCCGTCAAGACAGCGACATTTCGCACA
>JAGCRY010000178.1 GCA_017964465.1 Bacteroidales bacterium
AATGAATCTACTTGCTTCAATATCAGCGTATTGCAATGGCTGAGGCAACGATGGCAACGAACCCAAATATTTCTCCAAAATTGGTTTCAGATATTCGGGCGAATATTCGCTATAAATAATGAAGGTGGCACCGTTGAAATTGCCGTAATATTTTTTACAAAGGTCGTGCATCTCTTTTGTAGTGATTTTTTCAATGACTTGCGGCGAAAGCGGCGCGATGCGTTTTGTATATGCATCACCATGCAACGTAGTTTCAAACAGCGAGTTACGTCGGCTCAGCAACGGCTGTTCGGTCTTGGAATCTGCGATGTATTTTAGTTTGCAATTTTCAAGGCGAATCGAGTCTATTTCCGTGTTGGTAAGTCGATAGTGCATATACCTGATGAACGCTTCTGGCGATATTGATGTGGGCATCGCATAAATGCTATTCATATCGCAATAGTCTGATACAGAATGTTTTGAATGAATAAATTCGTCATTGATGTCCATATATGGTGTAGAAATTACATCGTTGAGGATTTTGATTTTTTGGGCATCTTCGTCGCTGAAATTGGTGAGCGCACCCGGTCTGATTCCTTTGATTTGGAAAAAGTTTTTGCTGCAATTCTTTTTGCAGACCACCGCCTTGACGCCGTTATCAAAAGTAAATTCTGTGGCATCAAAAAGTTCAATCTTGCGTTTTGCAACTGTTTTGCCGGGTTTGACGTCCTCCAATTTTAGTTCGTTGATAAACTTGTAATAATCAGCGTCTTCTGCGTACTGGAACTTATTGTTGTCGTCCGCATCATTACGCGCCGAGAGATATACGTCCAACAATTCATCACGATTGGCATCCCAAGGCATCGTCAATATGACAGCGGTATTGGAATCGGCGGTCATCTTCATAAAATAATCGTGTCCCATGCCCGCGTCAATTCTTCCGGGTCGATAATCATAAAGCGAGCCAACTTGTTTGGAATCAATCAAATAATCTCCATAAACAAAATTTGCTAAATAAAAATCCATCAAGTGGCATCTGCCTGAATGATATCCGATGTCATCACCTTTCGTGAAATTAACGCTGTCTTTCAAAGACTTGGTGCTATCGAGATTGTGAAAATTAGAGTTAATTTCTTTTTTAGTCCAACCATAGCGTCTGATTTTTTCCAATTCCTTCGACACGACGGCTGTTACTTTTTGCCAATTGTCGGGAGCAAATTTGATGTGGATTGCGAATTGTACATCGTCATATATGTTGCAAAATCCATCCACCATTATCTCAAAGTCATCAAACAACGTTGTTTCGAGTTGTATTCGTTTGAGACGTTCTTCCAATAAACTCTTGATTCTCCAACGTGTATCACGTCCTATCCAATACGCCGTTGTATTGCGCTGACGTACAAGTGGTTTGTCGGGTGTGCTGAATACAATATTAAGAGTGCCTTTTGCCGATTTGTCGTCTTGAAAGGTCATTGCGTCGGGGGTGTCGTGTTTGGTGCGCACATATTCAAATCTGGGAATTACGCTGTTGCCGCGAGGAATGTCGCCGAAGATTTTGGCTATTTTGGATTCTATTTCGCTGACATTGACATTGCCGAATACTACAATAGCCTGATTTTGAGGTTGATACCATTTGTTGTAATAATCCTTCAATTTCTGCAACTGCATTTGTTGAATGTTTTCGAGAGTGCCAATAGGCGATCGGTCGGCGTAGCGCATACCCTTAAAAACATTTGCATATAATTTGTTGATTGTCAACGAATTTCTCAGCCTGTATTCTTCGAGTATGATTTTGCGCTCGCGGTCGATGAAATCGCTTTCAAAATCGCAGTTGGCGGCGATGTCGCGCAAAATCAACAGGCAGGAGTCAATGATTTGACCGTTGCCTTTGAGCGGAACAATGTCGGTGTGATACTCCGTGTAGTCATACGAAGTGCTCGCATTGCAATTGCCGCCAATTTTTTTGATGTAATCAGGGGCGGCGCAATTTGGGAAGTTTTTGGTCCAATTGTAGGCGTAATGCTCCACAAAATGCGCCACGCCAAGTTGGTTGTTGTCCTCCACGAGAGAACCAGTTTTTTGGATTAGTTGGAAGTTTGCTGAATTTTCGTAGCCGTCCCTGGTGGTCTTGTAGATGTAATAAGTCATGCCGTTGGGCAGCGTGCCTTTGGTAACATTGCGTCCAATAGTCAATTCCTGCAATGGTGGCATTAGATACTCCGAACCCATCTTAATCGGCTGCATTGAGCCGTCGTTGTTGGCGTGAAAAAGTCCTTCGCGTGCCTTTATGCGCATTGTGTCGCGCATCACGCCGCACGCCGACAGTGCAGTCAACGCGGCGGCTACAATAATTATTTTATGTTTCATATTATTTTTGATTAATCTTCACATAATTAATCCGCTAAATTTGCAGGAGACGAGCAAATTTAGCGGATTAAATTTTTATTCGTGATTAACCGTCTCGCTGTAGAACGTTGAATAGTCTTTGCGCTTATCCTTCGTGAAGGCGATGGCGGTGCGGGGGTGCTGATTGAGGAGTCCAGTAATCATATACTGAACGTCATAGCCCCATACAGTGCCCTCCGCTTTGAGTTGTGCGGTGTATTTTTCGATGAATTTGAGAACCGGGAATACGTCATACTTCGGATTTTTGAGGAAGCCGAGCAAGAGTTCCATTGCGCAGTTGCCCGCGCCGCGTCCCATTGCGCCGTATGTTGCATCGAGCCAATCAACGCCGTCGCCCACCGCCTCGATGGTGTTTGCAAAGGCGAGTTGCTGATTGTTGTGGGCGTGAATGCCGAGGATTTTGCCGTACTGTTCGGTGCTGTTGCGATAAAAATCTGCAAGCCTCTGAATCTGTTCGGGGTACAGAGAACCGTAACTATCAACGATATACACACAGTCCACCGGCGATTTGCCAAGCATTTCTAAGGCGGTTTTCACGTCGCTCTCTTGAGCCGTGGAGACCGCCATTATGTTGCAGCTCACCTCATAACCCTTCTTTTTGGCGTCCTCAATCATATCAATCGCGGTGGGCATCTGATGAATGTAAGTTGCCACGCGGATGAGGTCTATCGGGCTGTCGGCACGGTTGATGATGTCCTGTTTGTAATTGCAACGTCCTGCGTCAGCCATTACGGCAACTTTGAGCGGGGTGTCGTTGTCGCCCACAACGGCGCGGATGTCGTCGTCGTTGCAGAATTTCCATTTGCCGAAAGCATTGACGTCAAACATATTCTTGTCAGCCTTGTAGCCGAACTCCATATAATCCACGCCGGCGGCGAGGTTGGTTTTGTAGAGCGCGTCCACAAATTCATCGCTGAACCTGAACTCGTTGACAAGTCCGCCGTCCCTGAGCGTCGCGTCAACAACCTTCACGCTCGGACGGTAATTCATTAGATTTTGTATCTGTTTCATCTTATTTTGAAGTTTTCAAATTTGCGGCTAAATTATCTCTTTTTTATTTTTTTTGCAAGATTTTTGCTTTTTATTTTTCTAATGAAGTTTTTTTTTGATAATTTTGCACTGAAAATGCAAAAGCAAGTGTCAAATATATCATTCAGGCATATTGTAGCGGTGTTGGCAGTCGTGTTGGCTGTGCTGGCTCCGGCAGGGGTTCATGCGCAGTTTTCACCAAAAATCGACAGCCTTATCGCCATTGCGGAGTCTGCGCCGGATTCCGTGGCGGCGGCGCGTAATAATGATGTGTGCTGGAAACTTCGCAACATCAACCCTGAAATCGCCATAAAGTTTGGCATGAAGGCAATCGACCTCGCAAAAGATCATAATGATTATGAGCAACTTGTGAAGGGTTACGCCTTTGTGGGCGTGTGTCAGAGAAATCTCGACAACTATGCCGATGCGCTTGAATATTATAGACTTGGAATCAATGACGCCCAAAAATATGGCATCCTCGACCAGCTCGGCTATGGCTACATAAACCTCGGCAACCTTCTCATCCATGAAGTCAAGTATGACGAGGCGGAAGTGGAGCTCCAAAAGGCTCTCCCGATTGCAGAGCAGATAAACGATTCAGCTGTCTTGGGATATGTGTGCCTCAATCTTGGAAGGACGCGGCTCGGTAATGGAGACTATGAAAATGCAGAGAAATATTTCCTGCGCTCCATCGAAATTCGCACGAAATGCAAAAAACTAAACTCCCAAATCAACGTCCCGCGCAAGTACCTCGCCGACTGCCATGCCGCCGCCGGTGACAAGATGCGTGCGCGTAAGGAGTATATGGAGACACTCAATAAAGCCGACCTCATTGGTGATTTTGACTTGCTGTCGGAACTCACATACAACATTGCACAACAACATTTTGAGGACAAACGCTACGACAGCTCCCTCGCATACGCCACTGAAAGTCTCCGCTATGCAAAATATCTCGGCAGTAAAAAAGCCATCATGCTTGCATACGGCATGCTCACAGACATTTACCGCGCAACTGGCGACCAAAAGCGTCTCGCCGAGACCTTCAGAGACCAGGTGGATTGTAATGACAGCATTTTCAAGACAAATCTGCAACTGAAGCTTTTTAATATAGAGTATAGTGCGGATGCGTATAACAAGCAGTTAGAAATTGAGAGGCTCACGGAGCAGAATCTCATGCAGAAAAGGCTGACATGGTTGTCGTATATCATTCTGTTGCTGGTAGTTGCGGCTTTGGTTTTCATTTATGTCAAGGGCAAGAAAATCAAGAAACTTAACCTCGAACTCGCGGCTCAGAAGGATTCACTCGCCGAAGTCAACAATGAAATAACGTCCTCCATGCACTACGCAAAGCGCATACAGCGGGCGGCTTTGAATACGGATGCAAGTGTTGAGGAAGTGTTCCGCGACTACATGATTTACTATCATCCAAAAGAAATCGTTTCGGGCGACTGGTACCGCGTCGAGGAGCGTAGAGGGCTGAAAATCGTCATTGAGGCCGATTGTACAGGCAATGGCGTGCCTGGCTCGTTGCTTAGCATGATGGGCATCAGTGTTTTCAAGGATGTCATCAATGCGCTCGCGATTTCTGGCGAACAACTGAAAGCCAATGTTGTGTTGGATAAGATGCACAACATCGTGAAGGCGATGCTTGAAAAGAACAGCGGCGAAATTTCGGTTGAAAGCGGCATGGATGTATCATTGGCGATAATCGACCCCGAAAAGATGACCATGAGTTTTGCGGCGGCAAGCCAGACCACGCTGATGGTTCGTGGTGACGAGGTTTCACGGTTGGTCGGTGACAATATGACAATCGGCAAAGGTGCTCATACAGTGCCTTTTACGGAGCATGAAGTCCTCTTAAAAAAGAATGACGCGATATTTTTCTCGAATAACGGAATCATTGGACTCAAGAATGTTTCCGGAGAGAAGTTTTTCGGTACAAAGTTGCCCATTCTCTTGGCTGAAAACAATGAGTTGCCCATGAAGGAGATTGCCAAAAAACTCGAAGATGCAATTTCGGTGTTCCGTGGCGATGGTCAGGACGACGACATGACAGTTTTGGGATTCAGGGTTTAATGGTTTGATTTACAGCGATATGAAACGGTTGGTAGCAGTGATATTAATAGTATTAGCCGCCCTCGGAGTTAGGGGTGAGTCCACGCCGGAGATTGACAGCCTTATCAAGGTCGCCAATACCGCGCCTGACACTCTCAAGCCCTATCTCTACACCACCATTTGCTGGAAGGTGCGTAACATCGATCCGCAGTTTGGTCTGCGTTTCGGTCGCATCGCCGTCAATATTGCGCAGGAGCTTGGACGTGAAGCGGACGCCGCGCTCGCGTATAGCTACATGGGCGTGTGCTACAAAAACGCCGGAATGTTGGACAAGGCTCTCGAATATTATGAAAAGTCGCTCAATCTCAATGAAAAGCTAAATAACAAGGAGCAGATAGCGTATTCGTGCATCAACCTCGCAAACCTCTATGTAAATCTTCATGAGCCAGACAGGGCGAAACCGTATTTGATAAAGGTTGATACGCTCAATGCAGAACTGAATAACAGGCGCCTTGCGTCTTATTATTACCTCAACACGGGTCGCTGCTATTTCATGTCCGGCAATTATGATTCGGCGCGTATTGAGTTTGACAAGGCGTTGAATCTGAGGGTTCAAGGCTATTCGGACAAGGGTTCGGAGCGCAATGTAAGAAGGCACATTGCATACCTCAATCTCGCGACCGGCGACACTACGGATGCAATTCATATTTTCTGGGACATTTTGAATGATTCCACAGACATTGACAAGCCGTTGCTGGCAGACGTGAACAATTCAATGGCGAACATCTACCTTTCAAGGCGGATGAATGACAGCGCGATTATATATGCTGACAGGGCGATGGCGTTTGCAAACGACATTGGTTCAAAACAGAAAATCGGCGCAATATGCCATACGCAGGGACTTATTTTGTTGAGCAAGAAGGACTACAGCGGAGCCGCCGACAAGTTTCAGAGCGAGCTTTCGTTCAGTGAACAGGTGTTCAATGACCAGTTGAATCAGGGCGTAGTCAGCACCAAGTATGCCACCGAGAGTGCGTCACGCCAAAAGCAGCTTGACAACATAGCCGAGGAAGAACGCGCACAGACACGTCTGAACATGGTGCTTGTCATCATGCTCATTATGATTGTGGTTGTGATGATAATTTTCATTTTCTCCAACAAACGAGTAAAGAAGCTCAATGACGCCCTCGACACTCAGCGTCGCGCCCTCGATGAAACTAACAAACGTCTCATGTCTTCCATAATGTACGCCAGGGACATCCAACATTCTGTCGTAAGTTCTGAGGAAAGTGTCGCCGAGCTTTTCCCCGACAGCGCGGTGCTTTACAAACCCAGGGACATCGTTTCGGGCGACTGGTATCTTGTAGAGTCGCGACGCGGGCTGAAAATTATTGTGGAGGCGGACTGCACGGGTCACGGCATTCCGGGTTCGTTGCTTTCCATGATGGGTATGAGCGCATTGAAGGATATTTTGAACGAAATGGATTTGTCAGGTGAGGAACTAATACCTGCCACAATTCTAAACCGTATGCGCTCCGTCGTGAAAAGCATGCTGATGAAATATTCGGAAGACGGCATGAAGATTAATGACGGCATGGATCTTACAATAGGCATCATCGACCCCGAGACAAACATCATGCGTTTCGGCTCTGCATACCAGATGGCGATTCTCGTGAGGAATGGAGAAGTCCTGAAACTCAAGGGCGACCGTATGCCAATCGGTAACTACATCCGTGAAAGGGAGTTCACAAGCCAGGAAATCCAACTTCAGAAAGGCGACGCTCTGTTCTTCATGAGCGACGGCATAAAAGACCAGATGAACCCCA
Source organism: Bacteroidales bacterium (assembly GCA_017964465.1). Lineage (GTDB taxonomy): Bacteria > Bacteroidota > Bacteroidia > Bacteroidales > UBA3824 > UBA3824. Next base: position 7,296 of record JAGCRY010000178.1, read on the forward strand.
AGATGGAGAAGTTCAAGGAGCCGAGGCTCGACAATTTCCTTTTGGAGAACATCAACCTGCCGATGGTTGAAATTGGCAAAAAGCTCTATGAGACAATCGAGAAATGGCGTGACGACTTTATGCAGGTCGATGACATGACGATGGTCGGTGTGAGGATTTGAACGAACGATACAAGTAAAATGGATTAGTGTTATGATTCCAACGAAAAACAAAAAAATTATCGGCATCTTGACTGGCGGCGGCGACGTACCGGGACTCAATCCTGCCATACGTGGTCTCGTTAAACGTGCTGTCAGTGAAGGGTTTAAGGTAATCGGTATCAAGCGCGGTTGGGCGGGTCTCGTGGAGATGAAACGCGACCGCAACGCCGACAATACCGACTGTTATGAAGAGTTCCCGAAAAAACTTATCAACTCAACAATATTGAGCGAAGAGTCCTTCCTGCACTCCTCACGCACAAAGCCGTCGTCCATAAAGCGTGATGACGTGCCTGAGCACCTGAAAGACATTTATAATGGTGAAGACAACGACCTGACAGCCGAGGTCATCCGTAACATCGAGTTCCTTCAACTCAATTACTTGGTTGTCATCGGCGGCGACGACACTCTCAAATATGCCGTCCGCCTTCATAATGAGGGCGTGAAGGTCATTGGAATACCGAAAACCATGGATGGAGACGTTTATGGAACTGACTATTGCATAGGTTTCAGCACGTGCATCACTCGTACAATCAGCCTCATACACACTCTCAGCGCGTCTGCGGGCAGTCATGAAAGGTTCTTGGTGATTGAAGTTTTCGGACGTTATGCAGGTTTCACGGCAATGATGCCCACGCTTGCAGGCATGGCAGACCGCTGTGTAATTCCGGAGGCTGAGTTTGGAATTAACCAACTCGCCGAACTCATGGTCATGGACAGGGCGAACAATCCTGGAAAGTTCTCCACTGTCGTTGTTTCGGAGGGCGCAAGGTTCAAGGGCATGGATGAAATGACGTTCTCACATGCCGGAATAGGGGAGACCGTCGCCCAGAAACTCCGCAAGGCGTCTGCAAAGTTCAACAATGGAAAGCGCGTGGATACCATTGTGCAAAATCTCGGTTATCTTGTGCGCTCGGGCTATCCTGATGCGACCGACTCAATGGTGCCGATTGCTTACAGTAATATTGCTATGGAGTTGATACTCAATGGAGAAGCGGGGCGCATGGCTTCCATAAGGAATGGAGTGTTTACGTCCGTGGACATCAATGAAGTTGCGGCGGGTGTGAAGCAAGTTGACGTGCAAAATTGTTACAATACGGAACTGCTAATCCCTGAGATTAAGACGTTTACATCAATGCCAATGTTGATGATGACCGCAACAGAAAAGCTTTCAAAAAAGAACTGAATAATAATTTAACAAAATAGATGGAAGAAAATTTGAAACAAGCGGTGATTCTCGCCGTCAAGACGATATACGGCAAGGATGCCGCCGAACAGCAGATACAGATTCAAAAGACAAAAAAGGAGTTTGAGGGCGACCTGACTTTGGTGGTTTTCCCGCTCCTGAAACTTTCCGGCAAGAAGCCCGAGGACACTGCAAATGAAATTGGCGATTATCTCGTCAAAAACTGGGCTAACGCCAAGGGTTTCAATGTTGTAAAGGGTTTCCTCAACATTGTTCTCAAGAAGTCCGCAATCAGTGAGATGCTCTTGAAGATTGATTCAGATCCCTCGTTTGGCATCACGCCCGTGACTGAAAAATCTAAAAAGATTGTGCTTGAATTTTCGTCGCCTAACACGAACAAGCCGCTGCACCTCGGACACTTGCGCAACAATTTCCTCGGTGACTCTATTTCGCGAATCCTGAAGGCTGGCGGCAATAATGTCATTAAGGTTAACCTCGTCAATGACCGTGGAATCCATATTTGCAAGTCGATGCTTGCATGGAAAAAATGGGGACATGGCGAAACTCCCGAGACTTCAGGCATAAAGGGTGACCATTTGATTGGAAATTATTATGTCGAGTTCGACAAGCACTACAAGGCTGAAATAAAGGAACTTATGGCGTCCGGCATGACTGAGGACGAGGCTAAGCAGAAAGCGCCTTCAATCATCGAAGCCCACCAGATGCTCCAGAAATGGGAACAGGGCGACCCTGAAACGGTTGCGCTGTGGAAGACGATGAATTCGTGGGTTTATGATGGTTTTGATGTGACGTACAAGCTCATGGGCATTTCTTTTGACAAGATTTACCATGAGTCGGAGACGTATCTCGAAGGCAAGCAGTATGTCGTTGATGCGTTGGAAAAGGGCATTTGTCAGAAGGACGAGACCGGCGCGACTTACATCGACCTCACAGCCGACGGCCTCGACAAGAAAATTTTACTCCGCTCCGACGGCACGACGGTCTATATGACTCAAGACCTCGGCACGGCTGCAATGCGCCATCGTGAATGGAATTTTGATGAGCATATCTATGTCGTTGGAAATGAACAGGATTACCATTTCAAGGTTTTGAAACTTGTCTTGAAGAAGATGGGTTTTGCATGGAGCGACTCCATCAAGCATTTTTCCTACGGCATGGTTGAATTGCCCGAGGGCAAGATGAAATCGCGTGAAGGCACGGTTGTGGATGCTGATGACCTCATTGCAGAAATGACGGAAACCGCTCGCAAGACTTCTGAGGAGCTTGGAAAGCTTGGCGAGATGTCTAAGGAGCAGCAGGACGTCACGGTCTATACTATCGCCATGGCAGCTCTCAAATATTTCATTCTCAAGGTTGACCCGAAGAAGACTATTTTGTTCAACCCGAAGGAGAGTATTGATTTTAATGGCAACACTGGTCCGTTTGTGCTTTACACTTACGCGCGTATTCAGTCGATTTTCCGCAAACTCGCCGAGAAGGGCATTGAACGTGAGGCTCTTTCCGCCGATTTTGACAAGGCGACAGATGTTGAAGGCTCTCTGGTTCAACAGATTGCGGCGTTCCCCGCTGCCGTAAATGACGCTTGCACAATGTGCAGCCCCGCCCAGATTGCGAACTATGTCTATGAACTCAGCAAGCAGTTCAACCAGTTCTACCATGACCATCAAATCATCAACGAGCCCGACCCTCAAATCCGCGAGTTCCGCTTATTGATCGCCCAGAATACCGGCAGGGTTGTGAAGGAATGTTTGGGCATGCTGGGAATCGGGGTGCTGGAGAAGATGTAGGCAAGGGTTGGAGGAGAGATAATAAAAACAACGGTCAGACGAGAGTCTGACCGTTGTTTTGTTTTTTTGGGGGAGCTTTTAATTAGAGTTTATTATGTTTCATCATCTGTATGATAATAAACCCGTTTTTAGTCTCTTTTGAAAATATCCCTCGTATATACTTTATCCTTCACGTCGTCGAGTATAGCATCATAACGGTTGGCAAGGATTGCGCGGCTCTGCGACTTGAATTTTTCGATGTCATTGACCACGATTGAGCCAAAGAAATCGTCGCCGTCTTTGAGCGTCGGTTCGTAAATGATGACCGTTGCACCCTTAGCCTTGATGCGCTTCATAACGCCCTGGATGCTGCTCTGTCGGAAATTGTCGCTGTTGCTCTTCATCGTCAGACGATAAACGCCAATTGTTACTGGCTCGCGGCGACCGGTGTATTGTGTTGACGTGCTGTAATCATACCAACCAGCAATCCTAAGCACTTGATCTGCAATGAAATCCTTGCGTGTGCGGTTGCTTTCGACAATTGCCGTCATCATATTTTGCGGCACATCGGCGTAGTTGGCGAGGAGTTGTTTTGTATCCTTCGGCAAACAATAGCCGCCGTATCCAAAACTTGGATTATTGTAATGTGTGCCAATGCGCGGGTCGAGGCCAACACCAGTGATAATTGATTGTGTATCAAGACCTTTTACTTCGGCGTATGTGTCAAGTTCGTTGAAATAGCTTACACGCAGAGCAAGGTAAGTGTTGGCGAAAAGTTTCACCGCCTCCGCCTCCTTCATACCCATAAAGAGCGTGTCGATGTCCTTCTTGACTGCGCCCTCCTGCAACAATCCTGCAAACTGACGCGCCTTTTCTTCGAGGAATTTCACGTCCGCAAGGCGTTGTATGGCATCATTTTCATCCTTGAACTCAGGTTTATTGATGATTTTAGGAACGCCGACGATGATTCGCGACGGATAAAGATTGTCGTACAGAGCCTTCGATTCGCGCAAAAATTCCGGCGAAAACAAAAGGTTCAATTTCTTGACACCTTTCGCGGCATACTTTATATAAAGGCCTCGGCAATATCCCACTGGAATTGTACTCTTGATGACCATCACGGCATCAGGATTGACGTTCAAAACGAGGTCGATGACATCCTCGATACAATGCGTATCAAAGAAATTCTTCACCGGGTCATAATTAGTCGGCGCGGCAATTATCACAAAATCCGCGTCCTTATAAGCCGCAGCACCGTCAAGCGTTGCGGTAAGCCTCAGCGTCTTTTCCGCAAAAAACTTCTCGATATATTCATCCTGAATCGGAGAAATGCGCTTGTTGATTTTCTCGACTTTTTCGGGAATCACGTCAACGGCTGTAACGTCGTTATGCTGCGATAGAAGTGTCGCCATGGAGAGACCGACGTAACCTGTGCCAGCGACGGAGATATTAATGGGTTTCATATTAGTGTAACGATTATTGGATTCAACGCCTACTTGACTACGCCTTTCTCCAAATATTCAGCGAGGTTGGTGCGCATCACACTTGCAACGTGTTCGGCGGCTACTTTTTCCATGTCGTGCTTGACCATGATGGCAACAAGCTGCTCGAAAGATGTCTTTTGCGGATTCCAGCCAAGCGTTGACTTTGCTTTGCTTGGGTCACCAAGAAGGTTGACGACATCTGTCGGGCGATAGAAATCTTCGCTTACTTCCACCAAAGTCTTTCCGACGAGATTTGCAGGGCCATTGATGCAAACGCCTTTTTCGTTGATACCCTCGCCTTCAAACTTCAACTCGATGCCAGCCGCCTTGAATGCGTGGTAAGCAAATTCGCGAACTGAATGTTGAACGCCGGTTGCAATCACAAAGTCTTCCGGCTTTTCTTGTTGGAGAATAAGCCACATACATTCCACATAATCCTTTGCGTAACCCCAGTCACGAAGCGAAGAAAGGTTGCCGAGGTAGAGTTTCTCTTGCTTGCCCTGCGCAATACGTGCGGCGGCAAGGGTGATTTTGCGGGTAACAAAAGTCTCTCCGCGTCGCTCACTCTCGTGGTTGAACAAGATTCCCGAACAACAATACATGTTGTACGCCTCGCGGTATTCCTTGATAATCCAATAGCCATACAACTTCGCCACGGCATACGGCGAATAAGGATGGAACGGCGTTGTCTCGCTCTGCGGCACTTCCTCCACTTTGCCGTAAAGTTCGGACGTTGAAGCCTGATAGATTTTGCATTTGTCTTCCAAATGATTTGTCCTGACGGCTTCCAAAATCCTCAGTACGCCGACGGCATCCACGTCAGCCGTAAATTCAGGCGAATCAAAACTTACCTGCACGTGGCTCTGCGCCGCAAGGTTATAAATCTCCGTCGGCTGCACTTTGCCAACGATTTTTACAAGCGACATAGAGTCGGACATGTCCGCATAATGCAGATGGAAATTTGGTCTGCCTTCGAGGTGTGCGATTCTCTCGCGATAATCGACGCTGCTGCGTCTGATAATTCCGTGTACGTCGTAGCCCTTTTCTAATAAGAATTCCGAAAGGTACGAGCCATCCTGACCGGTAATGCCGGTGATGAGGGCGGTATTCATATTTTATGATGATTTAAAAAAGATATTAAAGAGAATTGGAAATATAATTACATCATTAGAAAAGAGGTGTCTCATCATCAGATACATAACTTATACCCTCAGACAAAACATCCTTAATTCTATCGTAATAATAAAGTAGTTGCATATTTGCAGTGTTGCCAGTGACTGGAAGTCCGTCAATGGCTATCCGGATTTCCGCGTGTGCGTGAACAATTGGTGAAGGACAAGAAACTACATCAATGCAATCAGGTGCGAATGCAAGTTTTCTAAGATTGACAGCCTCGGTTATCGTCAATGCAACAAGTTTTTCGGAAGGCTTGCCATTGTTTTTGCGACAAAACTTCACGCCGTCCGCAATTGCAATCTGACGGTTTATACGGTCATAAAGTTGTCCTGAAATTCCTTCTTCATTTATGTTTGGACGCAAAAAAATAAACTTGTGGTTAAGCATCCCGTTCTCATCCATAAAACGAGGATAAAACACCCAGCGGGAAAACCTTTCGTTGTCATCAACGTAATCCATTATGCCACAAGTTTTTTTGCTGTTTGTACTATTTCAGAGAAAGATGCATCATCGTAACCGACAAAAGATTTACCGCAGGGACGAGATTTGTAATCCGTGCAACAATACCACGACATAGTCTCGTCGCCTGTATTGATGGTCATACGTCGCTCATTACCAACACGAATGGATATGTTGACACTTCCAAATTCATTTGGTGACAAATCTATATACGGCAATACTGCATCCGGCATAATATCCAATACGCTGAGGCATCTTTTTATTGACATATCGGATGGAGAATATTCCGAATCCTCATTTTTCGCAACAAAGGAATCAAGCGTTTTCGCATACGAGGCTCTGACAAGTGTTGGATATTTCGGCTTGAAATAATCTTTCAATTTTGTGGTTGAAATAATAGTGCCGTGTCCCTTGGGATTGGTGTCAAGCAACGGTGATTCCGTATGCGTCATTTGCATCAATCCAATTGCACTATATGCTACCAACGAATTATAAACTTGTCGCAATAACCTGTCATCTATTTCATCAAGCCGTCCGTAAGATTGCCCTTGAAGCATCGGCAAGGATTTAGAGCCATATTTTTGATAGTGTTCATAACATACCGGCACCACGGGACCATACATCCACGCCTCGATAGCATCCTCAAACAATGAAGTACCCAATGCAGCAAGATGGTATCCTTGTGCATAATACAAGAGTTTCTGGAGTTTGAGGTTAGTGAGCCGTTCACCGCCCCGACCTCCATCCTCCTGCGCCATAAGTATCAGTGTCTTTGCTATGTCGAGAGATTTGTATGCCATATATATCAATCCTTTTTCGGCGTAAAGTTAAGAATCCAAAATGAATATAGCAAATTAATTAGGAATTTTCTTTGAAAAATTTGTTATGGGCTTGATAATCAACGTTATTCCAAATATTGATTGTTGTTATCTTCAAACCAATCCTTGATGGCTTCTTCAAAAGTCCATTTGAACTGGAAGCCACTTTCTTTCATCTTTTTGCCGCAAATATTTGTTGAAATCTGCAACTTCTTTACTCGCGCAGGACAGATGCCCATCGGACTGCCGACGAGTTTTGCGCCGAAGGCGGCGGGCATTATGATAGCGTTGGGAATGTATGGCGTTGATTGCGTCAAGCCTGTAACAGTCTTGATTGTTTTTACAATTTCTTCTATCGTGTATGCCGGCTCAAAAGTGCAGTTGTAAATTTCAAAAGGAGTTTTCCTCTCGTTGACATTCCACATAATAAACCGCGCCAATTCCTTGACATAAATGCAAGCCTTGATTGTATCCTTGCGCCCCGGGTATGCGAAGGTATGTTTCTTGATGCCCCAATACAATCGCGAAAAATTGCCGTTCTCGCCTTTGCCGAACACTACGCCCGGACGTACAATTGTCAGTTTGTGGTCGGACGACGGCTTCTGCCATGCAATATGTATCTTTTCGGCAACAAGTTTTGAAATGCCGTATGGAGTATTTGGCGTTGGCAAAGTATCTTCGGTTTTCAATTCCTCTGCCGCACCGTATGGTGCAATTGAGGACGTGAAGACAATTTGCTTGATGCCATATTTTTCGGCAAAGGCACAGACATTTTCCGCACCTCTAATATTTGTCTCAAAATATTCACGGTCGGGATGTCCGGGAGTGCGATGCACCGCCGCAAGGTTGAAGATTATATCGTCAGGTGTCGGCGTGAATGGCAGATTTTCAATCGGTTGCCTTACGTCGCAATTGATAAAATCCGATTGCAAAGTTTCGCCATCCTTGACCGCCGGTTTGTAGTTTTTCACGACAGGGTTTGATGTGCCGGGAGTTACGATGTCAAGATTATAGATTTTTGCGGCTGGATTCTCGGACTTGATGAGATTGGTTAGGTGCGTGCCGATGAAGCCTGTGCCGCCAGTGATGATGAAGTTCATTTGTGTTGTATCGAATTATAGTAAACTTAACAACGCGTCTCGATAGGCGTTGATAGATTTTTCTTTTGTCAGATGCTGCATTAAATACTCACGTCCTGTAGAATACCTATCAACAAACATCTTTCCGTCTTTAATAATTTCCTTGAGACTGTTATGCATACCGTCATAGTCGCCGGCTTCTACTAACACACCACACTTGGAGTCTTCAATAATTCTCCAAGCTTCACTGCCTTTTTCGAGAATACCCCAAATAGGCTTGTTAACAGCCAAAATGCCGTAAATCTTGCTTGGAACTGAGACACCTTTGATTCCTTTGGCATTGGTAACAATATGTACGTCTGCTGCGTTCAAACTATATATCAGATCTTCTTTTTTCTGAAATGGCGCAAATACAACATTGTCCAAGTGCTTTTCTTGAGCGTATGCCTGAAGTTTAGGTTTTACAAGTCCGTCTCCGACAAACATAAATACAATATCCTTGTTGGACTTATGCTCCTCCATTATTTTCAATATATTCTCGAAATCATAATAAAGACCAATATTTCCAGATGTCATAATTACAAACTTACCTTCGAGTCCATATTGTTTACGAAAAGCCATCACCTTTTCATCATCCATTGGTAGAGGA
>JAGCRY010000179.1 GCA_017964465.1 Bacteroidales bacterium
CGCCAAACTCTGCAAAATAGTTGGCGGGCGGGTAACTCGTGTACCTCGGCACGGGTACGTTGTATTTGTCGATGATATTCTGTTTCAAAGCCTTATCCATTTTCAGACCGCAAAATTAATAAAAATTTGCGAGAAAGGCAATAGTTATTGATGCGTTTTTTTTAATGTATGCAAGTCTTCACTTTTGGATTTTTAAAATAATTGCCAAATAATACACCCGTTGTAATCCAGTGTGCATAATATCCTTTGTCGTAAACTATTTTACCATTTTGTTTGTCATACAATTTGTCGCATAAACAGATACTATGTGAATACATAGCCATTAAATGGATTCTTCGCGTTAGATTAACTTCAAGCATAATCCCAGGACGAATACAAGTGCAATGCTTGTTGATTATGCGTTTAATACTAATTGGTTCTTCCTGCATCGTACTCCAATCTTTCCTTTTCACTCTGATATTCACACATGATATATATATTGGAATTGAAATTCTCAACGGTTTCTTCTTACAATTTATTAATGGGCGAATATATGTACCAAAACTACTTCCAGCAACTTCATAGGTTGGATTTCCAATGTGATAATACTTGTCGCTTTCAAAAAATGTATAATCACCAAATGTTGGCATTCCGTAAATGCCTACATATAATCTGTTATAAAATTCTAATGCGGCATAATAAGAGAACCCAATTGGTTCTGTACTCTTGTTATCACAAGCACCAATATCCCAAGAATGTCCCACTGACCATCCAGTAACGATTTTCTTATGTCCCGAACTATCGCTCTGAGAATAAGCAATTTCCGTGGTTATAATTAGCAATGCTGTTATAAAATACTTGACGTTTTTCATATTGTATATTTTTTGCAAATATAATATTTTTTTCTGTCAACAAAAAAAATAATACTCTTTTAACATTGATTTATACCAAAAATCATTAACTTTGTATGCTAAAATATTTCGCAAATGATTACTAAGTTGGAAGAGTTGGAAGGGCTGGCTTCGAAGGTTGGACGTAAAAAACTTTCGGTGGCGTGTCCGTATGATAGTCATACCATCATTGCGGTGGAACGTGCAAGGAATCAGGGACTTGTGGATGTGGTTTTTACGGGCGACTTGGAGCGTATCAAGGCTGCCGCCGCGAAAGCCAATGTCGCGCTGTCCAATTATGAAGTTTGCGACATTCCTTTTGACGATGCTGCTTTACAAACCGCCTGCCGCAAGGTTTCCGTTGGCGAGACGGATATTTTGATGAAGGGTTTGATTAGTTCGGAAAAATACCTCAAAGCCGTGCTCAGCCGCAATACAGGCCTCCTGACGCTTGGCAGCACCATCAATCACGTTGCAGTGATGCAAAATCCCAACATTGACCGTCTGATTATTTTTGGTGATTCGGCTGTGATGCCCACTCCCGATTTCAAACAGAAATTGCAGATACTCAATGCGTTGACCTCAATGGCAAGAATCCTCGGCAATGAAAATCCAAAAGTTGCTTTTGTGGCGGCGACAGAGTTGATTAGCCCTGCAATTACGGCGGGTCAGGACGCTGCAATTATTTCCAAAATGAGCGAGCGCGGGCAGTTGGATTGCATTGTGGATGGCCCTCTTGGTCTTGATGTTGCCATCAACAAGGAAGCCGCTGATATTAAGAATGTTAGAGGTTCAATTCACGGCGATGCAGATTGCCTTGTGTTCCCCGAAATTGAAGCGGGCAACGCATTTTATAAAGCCAATACAAAACTCGCAAATTCCACCATCGCCGCCGTCCTCGCCGGCACAAAATCCCCCGTTGTAATGACCTCCCGCGCCGACAGCATCGATTCCAAATACTATTCAATTTTGTTGGCACTCATCGCTGGAACGGTGGTTTAATTAAGCATTGTAAACCGTTCTTGTCTCCAATGACCTTGCCAATGTAACTTCGTCGGTGTATTCCAAGTCGCCGCCGAAGGCTACGCCGCGTGCTATTTGGCTGATTTTGTTGACTTTATTCGAGAACAAACGTGAAAGATAAAAACACGTGGTGTCGCCCTCCATATTTGCGCTCAATGCAAAAATAAGTTCGTTAACATTGCCGCCGTCGCCGATGCGGTCGGAGAGTTGTTGTATGTTTAGGTCGCCGGGGCCGATGCCGTCGATAGGGGAGATGAGTCCACCCAAAATGTGGTAAGTGCCTTTGTATGTGCCTGTTTGCTCGATTGCAATGATATCGCGGATGTTTTCAACTACGCAAACTGTGGCGCGGTCGCGACGTGGATTTGCACAGATGCTGCACGTTTCTTCGTCCGAAAGATTGCCGCAAACTTTGCAAGTCTTGATGTTGCTTTTGAGGTTTACCAACGATTCCGCCAAAGTGTTGACAGTGTTGGTGTCGCGCTTCAGTAGGTCGAGGATGAGCCGGAGCGCGGTCTTGCGCCCGATGCCGGGGAGTTTTGAGAAATTATCTACTGCCGTTGTCAACAGTTTTGAGGGTATGTATTCCATTTTGAAGCGTGATTTTTGCGGATTTGTAGAAGATGAACATTGAGATTGCTATCAGGACGTGCGAAATGTCGTTGTGATTGAACCAAGGCGAGAATTGGAATTTCATTGCCATCACGGGTCCTGAAAACAGCATCACACCTGCGCCAATGAGCAACAATTTTTGTTCTGTGCCAAATTGGTGTTTTTTCACCATCAATTGCAACGGCACGAGCACGGCGTACAATGTGAACGCGATATGTGCGGCGGCGACGTTGTAGTCAACATAAAAAATTATTAACGCCAACACCAAAATCGATTCTGCCGTGATGACTGCGAGCCATCGTTTGCGTGAAATGTCGGGCGCAAGGTCGGCGGCGCGGTCAACGAGCGAGAGTTCAAATAATGAAGCGGACGTTATGTTGAACAACCAATTTGGCATATTGTGGATGTGGTATTCAAATTTGTCAGACCAATCGAGGAGCGCGATTTGCGGTTTTGAGAGCAATGGTTCCACAAAATAATATGCGAAGGCGTGGCTCATCAGCCCTGCAACCAATGTGCACAATCCCATCGTAAGGAAAAAATGCGGATAATGTGGCATATATCCGCCGTTTGCCTTGGATGTGCGGCGGAGTTTGATGTATGCGGTGATGCATACGGCTGTTATGATGAAGTCTGTGAGGGCTGTCATCGGCTCCAAAACCGACACGTCGCCCACAAGCCATTGAGTACGTTCCATTTTGTAAGTATTGATTCGGACGGCAAAGGTAATGGATTTTTGTCGTAATTGCAAAAATATTCAATCAAAGTACGATTCCAAGCACATGAACGTCGTCGGTCTGTTCGTAGTCGCCCTTCCATTCCAAGAATGTGCGTTCCAATTCTTTGCGCTGGTCTTCCATTGAAAGGTGGCAGTATTGGAGTAGGATTTTCTCAAAAGTGGCGATATTGAGACGTTTTTGTTTGTCACCGCCGAATTGGTCGGGGTAGCCGTCGGTTGTTGCGTAGGCGATGTCGCCGTGGTTGACCTTTATTTTTGTGCCTTTGAATGGGATTGTGTCGCGCCTGTCGATGCCAATGGTCATGCGGTTGGCTTTTAGGCGGATGAGGTATGCGTCGTTTGCTTCGTTCGTGATGATTTTACATTCAGATTCCGCGCAGACCGCTTTTGTCTCCTCGTCGGGCGTTCCAAACCTCAACAAATATGCATGGGAATATGCTCCGGCAAAGTCTATCACACCGTTTGAACGGTCATATACAAACATGCTTGCGTCCATGCTGTCGCTCGATGCGCCGTCTTTGTCGCGCTGGTGGAGTTGGTGGATGATGCCGTTGCGCATGATGTTCAGGATGTTTGCGGCGGTGATGTCATTGAGTTTGTCGAGGGTCTGGCTGAGCATCACTTGTCCGAGCATGCTTATGAACGCGCCTGGTACGCCGTGACCTGTGCAGTCGGACACCGTGAAAATCGAAAGCCCGTTTTTATATCCAACCCAATGGAAGTCGCCACTGACGATGTTGCGAGGCATGTTGATGACAAAATGGTCGCCCAAAATCTCGTCCGAGAAAATCTTCATCGGCTGTACGGCGTCCTGTATGCGGCGTGCGTAGGCGATTGAGGCGTTGATTTCCTTGTTTTGATCGTCGATTTTTTCGTAGGCGCGGTGGAGTTCGGTGACGTCGGTGCTCACCCACACAATCATGGAGATTTCTCCGTTGTCATCAAATACCGGTGTCACAGCCGATTGCACCCAAAACGGCGCACGGTTTAGGTGCCTCATTTCAGCAGTGTAGATTTGGGGCTTTTTCGTGGCGATTATGGTTTCATAGACACGTTTTGTCTCTGGTGTCATTGACGACTTTTTGAGCGCGGGGTGGGTGTGGAGCTGGTCTAATGGGATGTGGGTTTCGCGAGAGAAAGCCTCGTTCATCCATAGAAATTTGCCGTCCTTGTCAGTGATGAAAATTGAGTTGCTGGTCATGGCAGCCACGGCTGAGAGCATCTGTAGTTCTTTGTTGCGTTCCTCGAGCATTTCAGTCGTGGCGCGGAGTTCCTGGTTCTTTTGCGCAATTTCCTCCTGCTGTATCTGGAGTTGACGTGAGCGCAGTTGGAGCGTGTCGCGCTGTTTACGAAGTTGTTCGTTTTTCTTCTTCTTTTTGTAGAATAGGAGTATGATTACTATCGTCATCAACGCCGCCAACACGCAAAAAATTTTCATCCACTTGAACATGTTCTGGTCTTGGTCGATGATTTTCTGTTTGTTCTCTTTGTCTTTTTCCACGAGCATTCGTTCCTGGTCAAACATGTAGTCCATTTCTTCACGTGCGATTTCTTTTGTGGTCTTCATGCTTGAGATTGCGTCGATTGCGTCGTCGGCGATGATGCGGTATTTGTACGCCTTCTCGAAGTTTTTCTTTTTGGCGAAGTATTTTGAAAGGTTGTTGGCGGCACGTGACATCTGTTTGTAGTCCTTTATGTCCTGTGCAATGTTGAAGCCATTCACATTATAATAATATGCGGAGTCCAACATTTTTTTGTGGGTGTAGTATTCGGCGATTGTTATGTATGAGTCAGCGATTTTGTCCTGCATAGCGAGGTTTTTGCGGATTTGGAGCGCAATCATCATGTTATAAATGGCAGATTTGTCGTCGCCGGAGAGTTGGTATGTGATGCCGAGTCCGTTGTGGCCGTCGCTGATGTATTTGAGAGAGTTACGCGCCGAGTTGTCAAGCCCAAATTCCTCAAAACTTTCAATGCCCTCCTTATAAACTTTGATAGCGGTCGAGAGTTCGCCGTTAAGACGTTTGATGTCGGCGTCCACAATCAATGCGGTGTTCAGGAAGTTGCGGTACATGCGTTGTTCGGAGTCCTTGTTTGTGCGGAACAGTGTCAATGCCCCCGTAATGTATCCGTTAGCCTTTACGTAGTCTTCTTGATGGAGATATATGATGGCGGTGTGGAGATATACCTCGCCCATCAACAGAGGGTCGTCGATGCTGTCGTTCTCTACCATCGTGACCGCTTTGAGGATGTTTTTTATGCACATAACGTCGTTGTGCATGTATTCATGTGTGTAGGCGAGGAAACAGTAGAGCCGCGCAATTTCGCGGTTTGCCTTCCGTGGCTCAAGGTATTGGATTGCTTCTTTGTAACATTCGACGGCTTCTTTAGTTTGTTTGTCGCGTAGAAGTCCGTGAACCTGAAGGATTTTGGCACGGATGAAAATTTCATTGTCGCCGGAAGTCTCGGCGAGGTGCATCATTTTTTGGAGGCAACGATTTTTGCCGCTTGTGTTGTCTATTATGTCATACAACTGATATATACGGACAAGCGACCCCGTGACCTTAAAGAGGTCAGTCTCCTTCTCAACCGCTTTCTCGGCTTTTATCAACGTGTTAATCCACAAATCTTTGTCGTTGAAGTCTGCTGAGTACAACTCCCGCGTAATCTGCTGTTCTTCCTCACAGTGGATGTCGCTGTAGATGTACTCAACCTGCCCAAAGCAATAGTTGGTAATGGTAGTTATGGATAATATGATGAAAAACAGTAATTTCATATTGTAGTTTATATCATTACTAAACTACATCAAATTCTGTTCCTAAGTCATCCAATATTGACGTTCTTTTTCATCCATTTTTTCGATAGCGTATCTGAGTGTCGTGCGGTGCATCTCATTGCGGTAGTCGGCGAGGAAGTCGCGCAGGATTTCCATGCCGCAACATTTGCCGAGTTCGCGCAACATCCAGCCCACAGCCTTGTGCATAAGGTCGTGCGGGTGTTTCAGATGGAATTTTGCATATCGCAATGCGTATTCGGGCAGATTGTTGCGCGAGGTAGTCCACGTGAACACCATCGAAATGCGCTGTTGCCAGAGGTTGTCGCTTTCGGCAAGGCGTTGTACAATGTCCTCTTTGTCAGGAAGTTGCATAATCGTTTTGTCAACAATCCAATTGCCGATGATTTTTGGTGCGGTGAGGTCCACGAGGTCCCAGTTGTTGGCGCGGCGGGAATTGCGGACATAAAAACTGGCTATTGCGTCCCGCTCCGCCATCGAATTGACATCGTGCATCAATCTCGCAGACTGCAATTTCAGGTATTTTTCCACCAAAATCAAGAATCCGCACAATCTAATTTCATGGTATTCGGAATCAATTAGTGCCTGAATGTCCTCAAAATCAAGGTCTTTGTTGTCCTTGACAAACGCCCTTGTCTGAGGATTTTTGAGCCCGAGAAATTGGTCGCCCTCGCCGTAGTCGCCTTCGCCGGTCTTGAAAAAACGCATCAAGTTTTCGCGCTGTACGTCGTCGCCAGCCTCTATCATATTGTCTATTAAGGTTTTTGCTCTGTCTGTCATATTTGGATGTGTTGAGGTTTGTGGGTTGATGTTTTGGGTTATTTTTATAATGATAACTATTGCAAATGTGCAAACTTTTTCGCGAACAAAAAAATAATTGTTGCTTTTTTTAGATTTGTTGCACTATTTTTAAATCGCCCAAAAATATCTATCTTTGCGCCGGCAAAAAAATATACAAAATAGACCATACAATGATTTATAACAACATACTCGAAGCCATTGGCAATACGCCTTTGGTGCAGTTGCAACACATCGTGCCAGCCAACGCTGCGCGCATACTCGTTAAGTTTGAGGGGCTCAACGTGGGCGGCTCCATCAAAACCCGCACCGCACTCAATATGATTATTGACGCCGAAAACCAAGGATTTATCAATAAAGATACCATTATTGTAGAGCCTACAAGCGGCAACCAAGGCATCGGTCTCGCCCTTATCGGTGCTGTGCGTGGC
Organism: Bacteroidales bacterium; assembly: GCA_017964465.1. GTDB lineage: Bacteria > Bacteroidota > Bacteroidia > Bacteroidales > UBA3824 > UBA3824. The sequence continues at coordinate 7,267 of JAGCRY010000179.1, forward strand.
TACAAGACCATTATCATAATGCCCGACAGCGTCAGCGAGGAGCGCCGCAAACTTGTTAGGCACTATGGCGCGGAAGTGAAATTGGTGCACGATTACGGCGACATCGGACGTTGCATACGCGAGTGTGTGGAAACAGCTGAAAAAATGAAGGAGGAAAATCCCAATGTCTTTATCCCACAGCAATTTGAAAATCCCGCCAACCCTGCCATTCATCGCATTGCCACTGCGCAAGAAATCCTTCGCGACATAGATTCTCCTATCGACGGTTTTTGCTCTGGCATTGGCACGGGCGGTACGCTTTCAGGCATTGGCGAAACCCTCAAAGCCGCCAATCCGCGTATGTTTATTTGGGCTGTTGAACCCGAAAACGCTGCAATTCTCAGCGGCGGGTCTATTGGGTCGCATCTTCAAATGGGCATTGGCGACGGTCTGATTCCCAAGAACTTAAATACTCATATTTTTGACGACATTTACATCGTCACCGACGAGCGAGCCATTTTTACAAGTCGCGAACTTGCCTCCAAGGAAGGTTTGATGTGCGGCATTTCGAGTGGCACCAACGTAGCCGCCGCCATTGAGATGGCAAAAATCTTGGGCCCGGGAAAGACTGTTGTCACCATTCTCCCCGACACAGCCGAAAGGTATTTCAGCACGCCGCTTTTCAACGATTAATTATCTGAAAATGATAACCATCATCACAGGCGCATCACATACGGGCAAGACATTGCTTGCGCAGAAAATTTTGGAGCGTTGCGCGATGCCGTACCTCTCGATAGACCATTTGAAAATGGGACTTATCCGCAGCGGTCATACGGATTTGACGGCGCAGGACGACGACGCGCTCATTGATTTTCTGTGGCCAATCGTGCGCGAAATTATCAAGACCGCCATCGAAAACCATCAGAATCTCATCGTTGAAGGCTGTTATGTGCCTGCGAATTGGCGAAAGGATTTCAATGCATTGTATATCAGCGAAATACAATTCATTTGCCTTGCATTTAGCGATGCGTATATTGATACTAATTATGCAAAAATAACAGCCCACGCCTCTGACATAGAATCGCGTTTGGACGACAGCGATTGTACAATTGATTCTCTGAAAAAAGACAACAATGAAGTCATCAAAAAATTTACGGCTTGCGGCGAGGAGGTTACAATAATTGACGATGATTATGAAAACACAATTATGAATTTGGTGAAGATGACAGTGAATCAAAACTCAGAAAATCAGATAGAACGCTTATTGAAAAAGCCGTTTTGGGTTGTTGACTTTTTGCCCGAAAGGGTGTCGGCAGAGCGTGCCAAACAATATTTTGCGGTGGAAGATTTTTGCTGTAATGGTCAATATATCAATCAATTGTATCAACGATTTGCATATTTGATAATAAAATTGAGTTGTTATTTCGACATCTACGGCAATCCATCGCCAAAAGAAATTTTTGACAGCATAAATAATTGCCTGTCAAAAGGATACGCAAATTTCCTTTTCCCCGACGATGACACGCTCATCACCTTAAACAGCGGCGATTTGTATATGACAGTTTACAATCCCGACGGACGGTTTTTGGAGATGGTGAAGAGTTTGGCAACGGCGGAAGGATTGTTTGTGAGGAAAACGGAATAATTATGAAGAATTAGTCGAAATATGAAGTAATTTATGAAAAAAAAATTTTAACTTTGCGGTGTGATTCAATAGGCATTGTTATGATTTTTACCGAAACAGAAACAACAGAATTGAAGCAAAAACTCACCGAAACGCTTGTAAAAGAAATCGTTGCGTTTTTGAATACTGCCGGCGGCACTATCTATGTAGGTGTTGACGACAAGGGTAAGGTGTGCGGTATCGACAAACTCGATGAGAACCTCAAAAAGACTGCCGACATTTTGGAAAGTCAGATAATGCCCGATGCTCGAAATTATGTGGAACTCGGAACTAAATACATTGATTATAAGCATATTATAGAAATCAAAGTGAAAAAAGGCGATGGCCTTTTTTATGTAAAAAAATATGGTAGGAGCGCACAAGGATGTTATGTCCGCGTGGGTTCTACGTGCCGTTCTATGACCGAGGAGCAAATTGAAATCAATTACAACAAATATTTAGACACAAAAATCAGAATCACCGAAATTGCGGGTGGAATCAAGCGTCCAACGTTTCAGTATTTGAAACTTTTACTCGTGGAAAAAGGTTTTAATATCAACGAAAAGACCTTTGCCGAAAACTTTCATTTGCTTACAAAAGACGGCGTTTACAACAAGATGGCGGATTTGTTGGCAGACCGTAACGAGGTGTCTATCAAAGTAGTACGTTTTAAGGGTAAACGAAAGGGCGACGGTATTGCTTCTCGTAACGAGTATGGCGGCAAATGCCTTGTTGTTGCTATGAAACAGGCGTTTGACTACTGCGCCGATGTCATCAACGGAAACCGCACAAGTTTCCGCAATGGTTGGCGCGTTGACACTCCGCTTTTTGACCGCAACTCCTTCCGCGAAGTTTGGTTTAATGCTTGTCTTCATAATAATTGGGCAGACGGAACGCCGCCTGCGGTTTACATTTTCACCGACCGTTTGGAAATTATTTCCACCGGTGGTCTTCCCGCAAATTTGACGATGGAAGATTTTTTTCGTGGTGTTTCAAAACCTGTTAATGATGAACTTGCAAAACTTTTTATCCGTCTCGACCTTATGGAACAGACCGGCTATGGTATTCCGCTCGTTACGCAGCATTATGGCAAAGA
>JAGCRY010000180.1 GCA_017964465.1 Bacteroidales bacterium
CTTTTGCAACTATGTGTGGCATTGTAGGATATGTAGGATTCAGGGATGCTTACCCGATCATTATCAACGGCCTCCGTCGGCTCGAATACCGTGGATATGATTCTGCGGGCGTTGCCATTGTGGACGGCGGCACTCCTTATATTTACAAGGTGAAAGGCAAGGTGTCTGATTTGGTGGATTTTATCGGCGACAAGCCAACTTCCGGCACTATCGGCATCGGCCATACACGTTGGGCCACACACGGCGCACCAAACGACATCAACGCGCATCCGCAGATCTCGATGCACGGCAAGTTTGTGGTTGTACACAACGGCATCATCGAGAATTACTCCATATTGAAGAAAAAACTCACTTCTCGCGGCTACACTTTCCATTCGGAGACCGACACGGAGGTCTTGGCGGATTTGATTGAATATATCTATGAATTTGGACATGTTTCGGCTGAGGATGCTGTGAGGTTTGCGCTCGCCAAAGTGCGCGGTGCGTATGGCCTCGCGGTGTATTGCACCGACGAGTCCGACAAACTCATCGCCGCCCGGTCGAGTAGTCCGCTCGTCATTGGCATCGGTCAGAAGGAATATTTCATAGCCTCCGACGCTTCGCCTTTTGTGGATTTTACCGACCAAGTGGTTTATCTCGACAATGAGAATATCGCCGTCATCAGTCGCGAAGGCATTGTAATCAAAACCATAAAAAATGTGGTCGTCAATGCCGAGACCAAGAAGATTGATTTCGACAGCGACGAAGTTGAGAAGGGCGGTTTTGAGCATTTTATGTTGAAGGAAATTTTTGAACAGCCGCGCTCTGTGATGGACACTTTCCGTGGAAGGATTAGCGAACATCACAATCAACTCACTCTCGGCGGCATTATGCCCGTGATGCCTCATTTGATGAATGCAAGGAGGATTATCATTGTGGGCTGCGGCACGAGTTGGCACGCGGGTCTCTTGGGCGAATACCTTTTTGAGGAATATGCGCGGATACCCGTAGAGGTGGAGTACGCCTCGGAATTCCGTTACAGAAACCCAATCATCAATTCTCAGGATGTTGTGATTGCCATAAGTCAGTCGGGCGAAACCGCTGACACATTGGCTGCCATACAACTCGCCAAAAAATGCGGCGCGTGTGTCATCGGCGTTTGCAACGTCGTGGGCAGTAGCATCAGTCGCGCCACGGATGCGGGCGTTTATACTCACGCGGGTCCCGAAATTGGCGTTGCAAGTACCAAGGCTTTCACGGCGCAAGTGGCGGTTTTGGCGATGATGGCGTTGTTTATCGGTCGCAGCAAGTACAATATCTCCGCCGAACAATACAGCGAACTCATCCAAGAATTGTATTCTGTGCCGTCGATGATTGAGGAGGTCTTGAAGAAGGCTGACAAGGTGAAGCGCGTCGCAGAATTGTATTATCAGGCATCGAATTTCCTGTATCTCGGTCGCGGATGTTATTATCCCGTGGCACTTGAAGGAGCACTTAAACTGAAAGAGATAAGTTACATTCACGCTGAGGGTTATCCCGCCGCTGAAATGAAGCACGGACCCATCGCCCTCGTGGATGAAAAGATGCCCGTAATCTTTATCGCCTGCAAGGACAAGAGTTATGAAAAGATTGTCTCCAACATTCAGGTTGTAAAAGCCCGTCACGGCGTCGTAATCGCCATTGTCAACGAGGGCGACACCACGGTTGCGGCGATGGCTGATTATGTACTTGAAGTTCCAAAATGCAACACCGCCGTTGGTGCTTTGGTTGCCGTGGTGCCGTTGCAGTTGTTGAGTTATTATATCGCTGTCTTGCGTGGCTGCAATGTGGATCAGCCGAGGAATCTGGCGAAATCGGTGACGGTGGAATAAAAAATAAGGAAATCCCTTGCATACAGAATAATGCTCTGTTCGCAAGGGATTTTTGATTGAAAACCTAATATTAACAATTAAAATTTTCAAAAACCAATGGCAGAAATTTTTGACAACATGGTCGCAAATGACGTGGCGACCAAAAAGAAATACGTCAAGCCCGAGATTGAGGCGATTCCGCTTGCTAAACAGCCGCAGCTGCTTGCGGGAAGCGATGGCATCTTTGGCGCAAAATTCGGCTATGATGAGGAAGAAATCTAAAATTGGGAGGACGAACGCAATGAAGACAACTTTCATGACAATTCTGCCTCTGATTGCGACAGTATTGCTTGCAACATCATGCAGTAAGGATGACAACAGTGAGTTTGACAATGTTGTCAACAATGGACAGCCGTCTGTTGTTGTCAATGGACAGGCAGCAGACGCGAATGAAGGACAGGAACAACCCAACGAACCCATCGATGATGTCGTTACAATTCCTTTCTCAATCAGGGTTAGTGACGGCAATTCGCTCTCGAAAATCTCTTTCAGTGGTACGGATGGAACGTCAGAGCATAATGTAAGTTTTGAGTCGTTTGATCTCGGCAAGATATTGACCGTTAACGCTGTCAACACTACGTCATATTCTGATGTCACAGGCTCGTTGGAACTCAAAAAAGATGGCAAAGGCTACTATTTTGATGGTGCTATTTCGTGCAATTCTACTCATGAAACATCGCTCAAAAACGGCACAATCAAGCTGACTGGCACTTTCCAAGGCGGCAGTGAATTCTCAGGCTATCAAACTTCCACCGTTTCGTTGGCGGCACTGATGAAAAGTTCAGCAGTAAAGCATAAGTTCATTGCCAAGGAATTCGACTACAGTTCTGAGCAGATATATCTTCTCGACAAGGTTGCGTATTTCTGCATTGAAGTTGCATCGACACAGGATAAGTTTGACCTCACAATTGGTGCTGAAACTGTGACGTTTGTTTCCACTGACAACAAGAAATTTTGGATTGCTGTTCCTTCCGGCACTGTTGTCAAAGGTAACTTGATAAGCAGGTCGGGAATCACAACAGAGGCAGGCAAGATTTATAAAGCCAACCGCACCAAAGAAGTTGACCTCGGTTTGTCTGTCCTTTGGTGCACTTCCAATGCCACTTCGCTGGAAAGAGACCTGGTGAACTGGAACTCTGCCAGCAAATTGCAGACGGCTGTGTATAAATTGCCGTCCATTGACAATTTTAAAGAGTTGTCTGGCAAAAAGAAGATAACAGGAATTACTGTTAAGGCGGAAGGAAAGACTGGAACAGGAGATGACGCAGGTTATACTTTTTCTACCGATTATGGCTCAATTTTCATGCCGTCGGCTGGCGGAGATGATGGAAAAGGCGTATCTGGTGCTGGTGTTGTTCCTTACTATTGGGGCGAGTTGTACAATGGCAGTCCAACTCTAGCTAGTTTCTTCACTTACCCAGGATATGACCCCGACAGTAGACAACTTATCACTTACAAGTTCTCCGTCCGTCTGGTACGTGAAATCAAGTAGAATCTCCTAATCTCTGAAATAAAAACGCCCGCAGAGAATTTTCACATTCTCTACGGGCGTTTTTTGCGTTTAATACATCAAAATAACAAATATAAATTTTAAAAGTATTTCTTTTGGTGTCGCTTTTGGTGTCGCTTTTAGTGTCTTTACATCATCATTTACAAATTTCCCAATATCCGCCCCTTGCGGAGCCGATTCGTTGGATGAGGCCTTCGTCGCGCATGTCGGCGATTATACGCTCGCCTTGACGACGCGATAATCCCAACTTGTCGGCAATCTCTTTGATGGTAAGTTTTTGATTTTTAGATATTAATGCCAATATTTTTTGCTCCGTTTTACCGACATTGTTACCGACATTATTACCGACATTTTCACCGACATCGGGCAATTCTTCGCCTTGCCGCGCCTTCAATGCGTCATAAATGTTTTGAAGCATAAAGTCGATGAAAATGGTGCTGTCATTGATGGCGCGGGATTTTTCGATGGCGTTGTAGTATTCTTGTTGGTGCGAATGTACCATATTTTCTACGGGCAGATGCTCAAAAATCGGATTGAGCCTGCCTAATATCAACGACTGCCAAAGTCGCCCCATTCTGCCGTTGCCGTCGCTGAATGGGTGTATGTATTCAAATTCGTAATGAAAAACGCTACTGCGTATCAACAAATGATGGTCGGATTTGCGCAGCCATTCAAACAGGTTGCTCATCAGCGGCGGCACCATTGTGGGCGGCGGGGCGAGATGTACGCATTTGCTGCCGGCAAAAACTCCAACGCCGCTTCCCCGGTAGCGTCCCGCGTCGTCTTGTAGTGCGTGCATCATTACGCCGTGGGCTTTTAGTAGGTCTTTTTCAGAAAACGGATTGAGGGTGGGGTAGAGGTTGTATGTGGCGATTGCGTTTTTCACTTCCTGAATGTCGCGAGGCGGCGCAACGACGTTTTTGCCGTTGATGATGTCGGTTACTTGGCTCTCCAACAGACGGTTGCCCTCGATGGCGAGCGAGCCATATACGGTTTTGATACGGTTGGCCTTGCGCAGGCGCAGTCCGTCCTCTTGTTCGAGCCTTATCGCGTAACGCTCTATTTGTGCAGAGATCTCGGCGATTAGGTTGATTGCTTTTGATGATATTGTGAATGGCGGTGTGTCCATAATGATTTCTTGTGTTTATTCCCCGGCATAATATCCGCCGCTCTTGGTGGCGCCCTTGAAGATTATCTTGCCTTCCTCGCGGAGGGCGCGGATGATGCGGGTCATCTTTGTGTAACTTATCTTGGGGAAATTCTTTTTCATATCTATCGATTTGACACCCGGATTTTGGCGGATGTGTTCGAGGATTTCTGTCTCGGGGTTGATGCCGCGTATGTGCCGTGTCTTGCGGTCGCTGTATGTGGTGCCGAGATTAGATACAACGATGTTGAGTGTCGTGAGGCAACATTTGCGTAAGAAATCGGCGAAGGCATCCTCGTCATAATTCTTGATGAGGCTGTCGTATTCAGCCTTCCATTTGTTGGGTATCACGATTGCGGGATAGCGGTATTTGTGCATCGTCAATGCCAATATCAACCGTGCAAGATGTCCGTTGCCGCCTTTGAATGGGTGCATATAGATATAACGCCTGTATGCCGTGGCTGCGGTGTGGAAACATTCGGTGTTGTGGTTGTCATTGAGCCATTGGAGGAAGTCGTTGAGTTCCGCTTCATAATTGCGCCGCTCTGTGTCGGGGCGAATGAGTCCGGCGGCTGTCTCGTCGATGCGGCGGTAGAACAAGCGGTGCATATCGGCGACGTCTTGTGTCAGGATGGCGGATTGTTCGGCAATGGTCAACATCTTGTTATATGCGTCGCGGAGGCCGAGTATTTCAAGTGCCACTTTAAGTGTTGGGTCGGCGAGCGAATCGATGTTTTTGAGGGTGCGCATAGTGTTGACACGTGACACGCGGTCGCCAGCGATGTTGACGCTGTTGTAGATGAAATGCGTCATCAGTTCCTCGTTGGCGTGGCGCAGCGATTCCTCTTCGGTGTCTTTGGCTGCAAGTATCCTCTGTCGGAGTTCCTCAATCTCGTCGTCCTGCGGTATGTAGTCGATGTCCTTTTGCATAGCGTGGCTTGATTATTAATGATGACGCTAAGATAATATTTTGTCGCGGGATTTGCAAATGTTTTTTTAAAAAGATTTTGTTGTCCCTTCACTGACGAAATCGCAAAAATTTAATAATACCAGTCACAGTTTCCACGGCAGCCGCTCCCAAATCCAATCTGGTATCGACTTCCAAAATTGCACCAAAAACCAGTATTTCCAGTCGATGATTGCCTTGCGACGACGGCGGTTCAGAGCCTTGAAAATCCGTTTGGCGGACGGGGCGAGCGGGAGAATCATCGGGTAGTTGTTGCCGTCGGCGAGGAGGTCGGTGTCGATGAAGCCGGGGCGGATGTCGGTGAATTTGATGTTGGCTTTGGTCATCTTAGAAAGTCGCGCAAGGCTTTGAATATAATGACTTTGCATACGTTTGGTCGCACTGTACGCCGGTGCGCTGCCAAGTCCCTTGGTGCCGGCGATGCTCGAAACTACGGCGATGTGTCCGCCGCCATTGTCCCTGAAATAATTGAACGCCGTAGCCACGCACTGCACAAATCCCATCGAATTTGTATTGACGGTATCCACTTCGGTCTTTAAGTCGAGCGGAATGTTGTTGTGTCCGACGCCCGCAACGTGGAAATATACGTCGGCTTTTGTCTCACCGCCAAGCATTTGCAGAAGCGTTTCGGGAGCGTCGGGGGCTGTAATGTCCAATGCCACTGCCTTCACCCTGTCAGGTGCGATTTGTACAAGCGTTTGCAACCTGTCAATGCGTCTCGCCGCAGCCACTACCTGCCATCCAGCCTCAATGTATAGTTTGGCGACCTCGTGCCCGATGCCCGACGATGCGCCCACAATCACAATTTTTTTCATAACAAATTCTTTTTAGTTCGGCGCAAAGGTATAATTATTTTTTGTTTTTGTGCTTACAATATACTAATTTTGCGCAATCAAATGAGGAGAGATTTAATGAGGAAAGATTTGGTGAGGAAAGAGGAGAGATTAAAGAGGAATGAGTAAAGATTAAAGTTGAAAGAATATAGATTAAAGAATAACGTTAAATAAATATAGTTAATCTGTTGAGGATTAATGATTAAAAAAACTAATAAAGATATGTCAGAACAGACCAAGCAATATAAGCGCATTCTTGTAACCTCGGCGTTACCGTATGCCAACGGCCCTATACATATCGGGCACATGGCGGGTGTGTACATCCCGTCGGATATTTATGTTAGGTATCAACGTCTTCGTCATCGCGACGTAATCCACGTATGCGGCTCCGACGAACACGGTGTGGCCATCACTATGAAGGCTCGCAAGGAAGGCATTACGCCACAGGACGTCATCGACAAGTACCACGCCCTCAATAAGAAAGCGTTTGAGGATTTTGGTATTAGTTTCGATATCTATTCGCGCACGTCAGAGGACATCCATACCCAGACTTCGCAGGAGATTTTTAGGAAACTCTACAACGACGGCAAGTTCGTCGAGAAGACCACCGAACAGTATTACGACGAGGAGGCAAAGCAATTTCTCGCCGACCGCTACATCACTGGCACGTGTCCGCATTGCGGCAATACCAACGCATACGGCGACCAGTGCGAGAAGTGTGGCACAAGTCTCGACCCGACAGATTTGATTGACCCAAAATCGGCGATTTCGGGCAGCAAACCGGTCTTGAAAAAGACCACGCATTGGTATATGCCGCTCGACCAGTACCAGCAATTCCTCGAAAAATGGATTCTCCAAGACCACAAGAATTGGAAGGTAAACGTCTATGGACAGTGCAAGAGTTGGCTCGACCAGGGATTGCAGCCGCGTGCAGTGA
>JAGCRY010000181.1 GCA_017964465.1 Bacteroidales bacterium
AGGTCTTCCGCCTTCATGGGCTGGCGGGTCTTGGGGTTGAGCGGCGGCATGGGCTTGTAAGGCATATCCGCCAAAATGTTGTACCAGTGTGTCGGTATCTCGCTCTCGGGGAGCATGAATCTTTTTTGTTTCATTATATTAGGATTTTATGATAATCTGCCGTCAAAGTTAGCATTTTGAAGTTATCTGTAAAAAATCAAAATGTTAAAAATGTTTAATTTTAATTGATTCCATTCATAAACTGTTCACTCTTAAGATGTTGGATTCGTCGGCGGGCGTATGAACAGGCGATGCTGTCGTCGCTGAGGTCGAGGAATTTTGTGAGGTACTCAATTTCTTTGGGCTGGTTTTTGAGGTTTTGATAACAGATGCTGATTTTGTAGGACAATGAAGCGTCCATGCCGTCCAATTCCTTGATTTTCAACAAGTATTCGAGTGACTTGCGCCAATTTCGGTTTTCATAATAAGAGGCGAGGTTGTAATAGACGACTTTCAGGCTCTGCGGGTTCGGCTGCATTGCGTCAATTGCCTCTTTCAATGTTTCAGAGCCTTTGTAGGCAATCGAATCAATCTTCAGCTGCGCAATTCCGAGTTGTGTCAGGATTGTAGCGTTCGGCTCTTGGGTGAGTGAGTTTGCAACTTCAAGATTGCGGACGGCGTTCTCGAAGTCATTGATTTTCCGGTATGAAACGCCAAGATAATAGAAATTTGTGGGATGGAGGCTGCCGGCGATGATGAGCTTCTCAAACTCCTCAATCGCTTTTTCGTAGTCCTCAGCCATGAAAAACACCTTTCCCCTCATGGCGTTGATGCTCAGGTTCATGGAGTCGATTTCATAATATTTTTGGAGACAATCGGCGGCGGCTTTCACTCCTACATGGTCCAAAAGCGACTGCGCATAGGCGAGCGTGTTGTTTTGGTTGAGAGGGTTCTTGATGAAAAGTTTCTTCTGGAAAAACAACAGGGAATCCGCGTTGTCAGCCGATTTCGCAAGGCTTTTCGTGAGCAACATCAAGTCGCTTTCCAATGTGTCAGGCTCCAAAACTTCAAGACAGAGCCTCGAGCATTTTTTGTAATAGCCTCTATTAAAGTAACATACGGCGAGTTTGCGTTTGAGTGTGTCGCTCTGACGGATTCGGGCGGCGAGTTCGAGGTAGCGGGAAGCCGTGAAATAATCAGACTTGTCGATGCAGGATTTTGCAGCGTCATAGAGTGAGTTCCAGTTTGTCGTATCGACAACATGCTGCGCCGTGGCTGCGAATGTAGTAGCCACAAACATCACTATTAGAATAATGTACTTCATTTTGTTATAGAATTTTGATGGTTTGTTTATGATGCAAAAATAAAAAAAATGATTAAAAATAAAAAAAAATTTCATTCTTCTGTAACTTATTTTCCATACATCCGTCCTACTTGCAAATGAAGAACAATAAACGATAATAACAAACATAAAACACACAAAAATGAAAAAAACTTTTTTATTCGCATTAGTTGCCATGATGGCACTTTGCACAATTACAATGCCCGCTTGCTGCGTCAATTTTGATGATGATGACGATTTCGACGACAACCGCTTCTACAGCGAGTCCTACTCCGGCGTAACTGAACATCGAGATGTCGCTCCGTTCAGCCGCCTGAAAGTCTCTCACGCCCTGACTGTCAACGTTGTTTACGGCGAGGAACAGTCCGTTGTTGTCAAGGCTGACGATTCAATCGTTGACAAAATCATGACCGAGGTTCATGATGGCGTTCTCAGGGTCTATGTTGAGGACTCATGGTTCAAGAAACTGTTCAAGAACAAGTACCACAAAGTGATTGTTGACGTGGTTGTTCCGGAACTGACCGCAGTAGATGCAAGCGGCGCAAGTGATGTGAAAGCCAGCGGCTTCAAGAATGAAAATTTCACCGTGAAGGCTTCGGGCGCGTCTAATGTCGTCCTCGACAACATCGTAGTGAGCGGCGTGACTTCTTTCGATGCTTCGGGTGCTTCCCATCTCAAAGCCAATGGCGAGTGCGAGAAGATAATCATCAGGGCTTCAGGCGCTTCCGATGTTTCATCACGCTATTTTGAAGCCAGCATTGCAGACGTTTCTGCATCGGGCGCATCAGACGTTGATGTAACTGCACATGAAGAAATCCGCGTAGATTGTAGCGGCGCGTCGGACGTCGATTACTACGGACATCCCAAAATTGTTGACGTGAACACCTCGGGCGCAAGCGATGTAAATCGTCACTAAGTAGTGTTAATTTAGGTTAAAACCACAGATCGGCATTGACGGCACAAAACTAATCGTTAATTTTGTGCCGTCAATTTTTTTTAATATGAAAATCAATAACATCCGGTCGATTTCGGTGGCTATTATGGCGGTTTCGTTGTTTTCATGCAACTCTCAACCCGACATTACGCTCGAAGACCATTATCAACCCAACAATATTCTTAACACTGTGGCTGACAGTACGTTAGCCGCTCATTGTTATAACGGCACATTCATTGGACGCGCATCTGGTGACGTCATTGCTTATAAAGGCATACCATACGCCAAGCCGCCCGTGGGCGAATTGAGATGGAAAGCGCCGCAGCGACCCGACACGAGCGCACAAATCCATGAGGCGTATTATTACAGCAAATCCCCGATTCAGACGCGCAGCAATTCGATTTTGGGTTCATACAATGAAATCGGCGAGGACTGCCTGTATCTCAATGTTTGGAAAAATCGCTCCGACACCTCCACGCACAAGCCTGTGATGGTTTATATCCACGGCGGCTCGTATGGTTGGGGCTCGTCGGCTGACCCGTTGTATGAGGGTGAAAACCTTGTCAGGAGGCATCCCGATGTTGTGATTGCGACGGTGGGTTACAGGACTGGAATGATGGGTTTCATTGATTTTTCGGCGGTTGACGGCGGAAATGAATACGCCGACGCAACCAATGCCGGACTTCTCGACCAAGTGGCTGCATTACAATGGGTTAAGGATAATATTGCGGCGTTTGGCGGCGACCCGGAAAACATCACAGTTTTTGGCGAATCGGCTGGCGCGGGCAGCATCAGCATCCTCTCCGTAATGCCACAAACCAAAGGCCTCTATCAAAAGGCAATCCTCGAAAGTGGCAATATAGCAATGACTTACAGCAAGGATGAAAGTCGCACCCTCACCGAAAAACTCATCGAACTCACCGACGCAAAGTCGATGGCAGATTTGATGAAAATCCCTGAAAATGAAATCATTGCCCTCAATGAAAAACTCAATTCATACGCCAATTTTCCACAGCGCGACGGTCGGATTGTGCCGGCGGATTTGTTTGAAGCGTACAAAAACGGTGCAGCCAAGGACATCAAGATGATTATCGGCTCCAACAGCGACGAATCCCGTTATTGGCTTCATACTTTTGGCTCGCCGATGATTTTGAAAATGGGTATGCAGATACTTTTTGAGAACAATACGTCGGATTTTTCGGATGACGACATTAGTAAAATTGAAACTTTCATGGCAACCACGACCTGCGAGGACGGATGGGAATTGCCCGAATTTTACAATGAATTGATGTTTCGTCTGCCGGCACTCCAACAGGCTGAATATCAGTCAGAAAACGGTGCGGATGTCTATATGTATTATTGGCGTTATCCCGCCTCGATGCCCCATTATGGTGCGTCCCACATTTCGGAATTGTCATACGTATTTGGCAATTTGGACTGCGACATTTACACCGGCAGCGGCAACCTTGACACGCTCCTGTCCAACAGAATCCAGGACATTTGGGTGAATTTTGCGCGTACTGGAACGCCCACCGACGGCACTTACACAATGTCAAAATACAACACGGCACTCCGCGCCACCACGTTTTTCAATTCCGGCAACGACATCACCACCGAAACCAAACCGCTTGACAGTCAGCGTGAATTGCTCTCCCCGTCATTGAAATACAACGTCAACGGCAATTTTATGCACCTGTCGCTCAACGTGCCGTTTGTGTGGAAGGCTTTGGGCGTTTTTGTGGCTGTCGTTGGCTTGATTGTTTTCGGGATTTGGCTGTTGAGGAAAAAGAAAAGAAACAGCGGCAAATAGTTCCTTAATTCCTATTTGCCGCTGATTGTCTTATTCTGCCGGAGCCCATTTGCACCTTACAGGAGAGGTGATTGCCCCTTCTTTTTTGAGTTCGGCGAATGCCTTGTCCACTTCTTTGCGGTCGGCATTGAGGATTTTTGTAACCTCGCCTGCCGAAACGGGTTTGCCCGCCTCGCGAATTGCCTGCAATACTTGTTCTTTCATTATTGATGTGTTTTAGATTGATTTACAACTGTTTAACGAGCCAATTCTGAACGCCGATGCACTCGATGAGTTCCAAAGCGTTTTGACTCCAATAGAGGTCTTCCTCCTCGTCAGCGAGGTAGCCTTTCATAATGTCGTAGGTTGTGGGGTCGCCGGTGAGGGTCTCCACGCACTTGTAGAGCATCTCAACGCCATCTTCCTGAATTTTGAGGTCCGCCTTGATGTAGTCAACGGGGTTGAGGATGAGTTCGCGGCATTTTGCGCCCTCAAACTTGATTTCGCCGCCGAGGTCGAGGATGCGGTTTGTGAATTTTTCCACCCAAGCCATCTCCTCGCTGAAATGGTCGATGTATTTCTGACCGAGTTTTTCAAAGCCTTGCGACTTGAAAATCAGTCCTTGTTGCTTGTGAACCAACGCGCCTTCGGTAAGTCCCGTTACAAAAA
>JAGCRY010000182.1 GCA_017964465.1 Bacteroidales bacterium
AAACACGCCGAAGAATCCGATTTTGGACGCGAATTTCAGGCGTTGAGGATGGCTATCAAGACCGTTGACAGCATCGATGAGGCTCTCGACCACATTTATAAATACAGCAGCAAACATTCCGAGGCTATCATCACCGACGATGCCAATGCCGCTGAAAGGTTCCTCAATACCGTTGACGCCGCTTGTTGTTACTATAACACAAGCACTGCCTTTACCGATGGCGCACAGTTTGGACTCGGCGCAGAAATCGGCATCAGCACCCAAAAACTCCACGCCCGCGGCCCTATGGGCTTGAAGGAATTGACCACGTATAAGTGGAAGATTTTTGGAAATGGACAGGTGCGCAACGCGTAACGTCTGATACATCAATAAAACAAGACCGAATATCCATAATGGATGTTCGGTCTCATTTTATTGTAGCAGCGTGTTTCGTGTGTGTTAGAATTCAATTTCGATGTTTGCAGGTGCAAGTTCGAGACTTGCGCCAGACACAGGGTCTTTGTCAAAGGTGAATGTTACCGTGAACGTGTACTTGCCCTTGTCAGAAGGATGATTTTTTAGATAAAACTTTGCTCTCTCAGGAAACAAAATCTCACCTTTGAAGTCCGAAAGGTGCGAAATGGAATCCAGTGAATAATCTCTGACATTGTCATAGTCATTCGGCTCATATCCATTCTTGATGAATGAATTGTATCGCGGATAACGGATGTCAAACAAGTCATTAAGCAAAGCCCCAGCTGGATGAGCCTCGTCGAAATCTTTGTCGGCGACAATAGAAATAGACTTCAACGGCATCATGCAACCGTTTCCGTTGCGTTTTTGGAAGTGCCTTCCCCAAAATGACGTATCTCCATAAAATACGGCATATTCATGGAATTTTGAAAGAATTGAATCGTGACACCACGAATAATTAGGGTAATAA
This sequence comes from Bacteroidales bacterium, assembly GCA_017964465.1. GTDB lineage: Bacteria > Bacteroidota > Bacteroidia > Bacteroidales > UBA3824 > UBA3824. The sequence goes on from JAGCRY010000182.1 coordinate 923, forward strand.
GACGTACTCTTTACCCCACTGACATTAAAAACTGAGATGTCAGCAATGAATGTAGCATCTTGGTCGTCTAAATACACCGGGATTATTAACGCCAAACAATGAGGTGTGAAGAAAGACTCCATGTAACTACCGGTTTTGTATACACCAGCAGAATTTGCAACATTGTCAGAAGAAGATTCGTTGTCTTCCTTGCTACACGACCACATCAGTAGTCCTGCAAGAAGTGTGAATAGTATCTTTTTCATAGTTGTGTTGTTTAGTTAGGGTGAATATTTGTTGAAATTACGTCACAAAAGTATAGCATAAATTTTTAAAATGCAATACCACGAAAGTAGTATTTTTGCAAAAATTTTATACTACGAAAGTGGTATTTTTAGGGGAAAACAAACAACCGACACCAAAATATATGATGTGAATTTTGGTGTCGGTTGTTTGTAGCAGTGTGTTTCATGTGTGTGTTAGAACTCAATCTCGATGCTTGCGGGTGCGAGTTCAAGGCTTTCGCCCGACACGGGGTCTTTGTCGAATGTGAGAGTTACCGTGAAGGTGTATTTGCCATGGACGGAAGGATGATTTTGAAATATTAACTTAAATCTGTCTGGAAAGAGAAAATCACCCTTGAACGATGACAGTGGCGAAATGGAATCCAACATATAGTCACTACCCAATCGGCTCGGAGCATACTTATTGCTAATATACGAATAATTGTGTGGATAGCTTATGGACAATAAGTCATTAAGCAATGTGCCTGCTGGATGATTTTCGTCATAATTCCTATCTGCAACGACTGAAATCGTTTTCAATGGCATAATACTGCCATGCCCTTTGGCTACCATAGTATGTTGTCCCCAATATGTCGTGTCGCCATAATAGTTCGCGTAGTTATAGTATGGCAACCGAATAGAATCCGGGCATGATGCGAAACAACAATAATATTTTATGTTCTCATTATCGACCCTCCATACCGACATGTCAGCAAGTATTGCATCTTTCCCTGGTGAAACAATGGAATACTCCAATTCAAGATTGCATGGTATGTAGTACATATCCATGTAGTTGGCTGTGGACTCACATACAAAATGCTCCGTCCTATCAACTTCAGTACCACTGTCTTCTTTGCTACAGGAATAAAAAAGTAGTCCTGCAAGAAGAATGAATAGGATTTTTTTCATAGTTGTGTGTTATTTGTTTGGGTGAATTTGTGTAGATATGTACAAATAGTACTTATAGAAATAGTGATTACGATAAATGTTGGTTGAATTTTGTAATTCGTTATTACTATTCAATTGGTAGGCTTTGTTGTTGTCAAGCACATTAGTAGCGTAATAACCATCATTTAAATCTTCAAGCCCCCATCCCCAGTTGATATGAAAGAAGCAATCAGATTGTGTTGTTGTCCATGTGTTTACTTCAAACTCGCTAGACTCCTTACCGTCAGCATCATCGCGATACAGAATTAAGTATGTAGTCTGATGTTCTACGGAAAAGTGTTTTTTTGCATAGCCATCTACAATCCAAGTGTGACCGTCTTTCCCATTACTGCTTGGATTTGAACTTGTACACCCTGTCATTAATACAGGTCGTCTATCGTCCAAGGATTTTGTAATGTCATAGGTGTAATATCTTGACAAATTATTGCATGAATAGTTTTGTCTTCTTAGAAAGGAAATGGCATCTTTTGGATATGCTGAACTGCAGTTTATCCCGTAGGTAGTACCTATATGATTACCCACATATCTCACAAATCTTGCCACTTCATCTAAATGGTTTGGTTTAGAGGGGTTCACAATGTCAGACCAATTGAACGGGAACTTGTTGCTATATGCAGGTTTCCTCCAATATGCCATCAATTGAGCGGTAGCAATAGCAACACATCCTGCAAGGCATTTTGTTCCGTTTATTTCAGGTGCATATTTATTATACGGATTTTCTTGATGCCAACGTGCTGAGATGTATGGTCCAACGACATCTGTTCGCAAGTAGGTGGCACGATCCCAACTTGCTGTGCCTATGAAAATTCTGTCCGTGACTACTTTACTTTTCGACAATTCGACAGTAGTGTCTTGACTTATGCCCTGTACAGCAAGCAATTTGTCTGTTAGTGATTGCTCAACAGAATCCCTTTGGGCTTCCGCATTTGCGACACACAAGTCAACGTAATCCTGAGCCATGTCCATAAAGATTTGTAGCCCCGGATTGTCTGTATTTGCAGAAACGTTTCCTTCTTCCGAATACGCAAGTACACGTTCAGGAACTCTTACGTCGGCGCTTACCACAGCATAACCTTCGTCATAATTGAAAAGGTACATCAATGTGTCAATGTCCTCGGTGGTCGTGCCTGATTTACTGATAGTATGCTTAGACCTTGTGAGAACTTCGCATCGCGGCACTTCTGCACCACGTTTGGAGAGGGTGGGAGCATCTGAGGATTTGCCAAAAAAATTGCTGGCAATTTCCATAGCTTGTTCCATGGAGCGTTTCGGCGTTTTGTTTGACAATTCTTCGAGCAAAATCATCTCGTCCTGCGAGAGCAATACTCTTGGAACTTCTTTCGCCGATGATTCTTGTGGTGATTCATTCACAGAAACTTCGTCGTTAGGTGATAGACCATCTTCACACGAAACGAAAGCGACTGCGAAAAACAACACAAGAAAACTCATTGATAGAATCTTTTTCATTGTTGTTTCGTATTTGATTAATTACTCACCTTATAAACATAAGGTCATGTTCAATCTTGAACACGTTGCAAAAATATAACATAAATTTTTAAAATACAATACCACGAAAGTAGTATTTTTGCAAAAATTTTATACTACGAAAGTAGTATTTTTTTGGGGAAAACAAACAACCGACACCAAAATATAAGATGTGAATTTTGGTGTCGGAAGATTGTTAAAGTGTGTTTCTTGTGTTTTAGAACTCAATCTCGATGCTTGCGGGTGCGAGTTCAAGACTTTCGCCCGACACTGGGTCTTTGTCAAATGTGAGCGTTACCGTGAAGGTGTATTTGCCCTTGATGGAAGGATAATTTTTTAGATAAAATTTTGCTTCCTCTGGAAATAAAAACTCGCCTTTGAAGTCCGAGAGGGGTGAGATGGAATCCAGGTCATAATCAATAACTCGGCCCTTGGGAATGTACCCACTCTTGATGAATGAATTGTATCGGGGGTAACGAATGTCAAACAAATCGTTGAGCAGAGTTCCAGCTGGATGTGCCTCGTCGAAATCCTTGTCGGCGACAATAGAAATAGACTTCAACGGCATCATGCAACCATTCCCGTTGTGTAATTGGGAGTGGTTTTCCAAATATGCCGTATCTCCGTAAAATACGGCATACTCATGGAATTTGGAACGTATAGAGTCATGACACCACGAATAATTAAGGTAAGCTGCGCGCTTTACTCCTCTTGAAATGTCGGCAATGAATGTGGCATCTGATATCTCTAAGTCTGGAATCATTAACTCCAAAGACTTAGGCGTGAAGATAGTCTCCATGTAGCTACCGGTTGCGGAGGAGATGAAATGATTTGAGACATTGTCTGAAGAAGATTCATTGTCTCCTTTGTTACATGACCACATCAATAGTCCTGCAAGAAGTATGAATAGTAGTCTTTTCATAGTTGTGTTATTTATTAGGGTGAATATTAGTTGAGATGTACAAATAGTACTTATAATCATACTCGTCTGGATAGATATTATCTGATGGTTTCAATTCATTATGTTCATCCAATTCGTAGGCTTTGTTATTGTTAAGCACATTTGTAGCGTAATAACCATCATTTAAATCACTACATCCCCATCCCCAGTTAAAATGTAAGAAGCAATCAGACTGACCTGTTGTCCATGTGTTTACTTCAAACTCGCTAGAAATTTGTCCGTTAGAATCATCGCGATATATAATTAAATATGTAGTCTGATGATCTACGGTAAAGTATTTTTTTGCATAGCCATCTATAATCCAAGTGTGACCGTCATCTCCATTACTGCTTGGATTTGATTTTGTACACCCTGTCATTAATACAGGTCGTCTATTGTCTATGGAATTTGTAATGTCATAGATGTAATATCTTGACAAATTATTGCATGAATAGTTTTGTCCTCTTAGAAAGGAAATGGCATCTTTTGTATATGCAGGACTGCCGGTTGCCCCGTAGATAGTTCCTATATGATTACCCACATATCTCACAAATCTTGCCACTTCATCTTTATGATTTGGTTTAGAAGGGTTCACAATGTCAGACCAATTGAACGGGAACTTGTTGCTATATGCTGGTTTCCTCCAATATGTCATCAATTGAGCGGTAGCAATAGCAACACATCCTGCATAGCATGGTGTTCCGTTTATTACAGGTGCATTGTTGTTATATGGTTTTAATTGATGCCATTTCGTTGTGATGTATGGACCAACAATATCTGTTCGCAAGTAGGTGGCACGATCCCAACTGGCAGTGCCTATGAAAATTCTGTTCGTTACTACCTTGCTTTTCGACAGACTAACCATAGTGTCTTGACTTACGTCCTGTGCAGCAAGCAACTTTTCTGTGAGTGATTGCTCCACAGAATCCCTTTTGGCTTCAGCATTTGCGACACACAAATCAACGTAATCCTGTGCCATGTCCATAAAGATCTGTAGTCCTGGATTGTCGGTATCTACGGAAACGTTTCCCGCTTCCGAATATGCAAGTACACGTTCAGGAACCCTGATGTCGGCACTTACGACAGCGTAGCCTTCATCATAGTTGAATACGTACAGCATTGTGTCGAGGTTTTCAGTCAAAGAACCTGATTTGCTAAGGCAGTTCTTTGACCTTGTGAGAACTTCGCATCGCGGTACTGATGTGCCGCTTTTGGAGAGGGTGGATGAAACAGAGCCTTTGCCCAAGAAATTGTTGGCAATGTCCATAGCCTGTTCCATGGAGATTTTCGGTGTTTTGTTCGACAATTCTTCGAGCAAAATCATCTCGTCTTGCGAAAGTAATACTCTTGGAACTTCTTTCGCCGATGATTCTTGTGGTGATTCGGTTGCAGAAACTTCGCCGTTAGGTGATAGTTCATCTTCGCACGCAACGAAAGCGACTGCGAAAAACAACACAAGAAAACTCATTGATAGAATCTTTTTCATTGTTGTTTTGTATTTGATTAATTACTCACCTTATAAAAAAAAGGTCATGTTCAATCTTGAACACGTCACAAAAATATAGCATTAATTTTTAAAATGCAATACCACGAAAGTAGTATTTTTCAAAAAATCTTATACTACTTTCGTAGTAATTTTGGGGTAAAAAGCAATAAAAGTTGATTTTTAATGAGAAAAATATTTGTGCGTTTTTCAATTATATATAAATTTGCAGATGCTAAGTTTTTTATCTAAACCTAATTATGAAAGTTAAAGATTTCTTTAAAGATTACAATGAGGTCAAAGCACCGTGCGACGTGGATGAATCTTTTTTGAGCGGTGTCATACATGCTGCCGAGGCTGCAACGCGGTCGTCTGGCGATGGCATTTATGTGGTGGATTACATAAGAAGAAAAGTAGTTTACGTGTCGTCCAACATTGCACGATGGTGCAATATGCCTATAAATAAAGACTCTAAAGGCGGTTATGATGGTTATCTCGAACATATCAACGAAGAAGATTCTCGGATGCTTGACGAAATCAACCGTGTTTCTTTTGATTTTTGGAAGGACATGTCTGACGAAGAATGTATGAGTTATTCGGTATCGTACGATTTCCTGTTAGGCAACGCAATGCTCCATCAGCGTTACACTCCTATTTTGGTAAAAGACGGTTATGTTGTTATGGCGATGTGTATTCTTTCGCCTTCTCAGAGCAAAAAATCAGGAAACGTTGTAATGTCGTCCCCTGAAAATCAATACGAGTATATCTATTCCTTGACCAAAAGAGAATGGTCTAAAGTTGCAAAAATTTGTTTGTCGTCACGTGAAAAAGAAATAATACGTTCTTCTGTAAAGGGCTTGTCGTCCACCGAAATTGCTGAAAAAAACGGAACAAGCGAAACAACTGTAAAGACTCAAAAGCGGTTTTTGTTTAAAAAACTCGGAGTAAAAACCATGAGTGAAGCCATAAGTATAGCAATGAACAAAGGGATGCTGTGAAAAAAAATTGTCCATTTTTATTTTTTTTCTTACATTTGTGAATCCAATGTTAAATACATCACATGAAAAAAACTCTCATCCATAACGGCCGCATCGTCAACGACGGGCGGGTATTCACAGGCTCAATCCTCGTGGAGGACGACCGCATTGCAGGTGTCTATGACACAAAGCATTACAAGGACATTCCCGAATATGACGAAAAGTTTGACGCTACGGGGAAGGTGATTTTCCCTGGATTCATCGATACCCACGTGCATTTCCGCGAGCCGGGTCTGACGCATAAGGCGGATATCCACAGCGAATCCCGTGCAGCGGCTGCGGGCGGCGTCACCACATATTTTGATATGCCCAACACAAAGCCGCCGACGACCACCGAAGAACTTGTGAATCAAAAATTTGCCATCGCCAAGGAACATTCTTTGGTCAATTATGGATTTTTTGTAGGGGCAACCAACGACAATATCGACGACCTCTTGCGGATGGATTACACCAAAGTATGCGGCATCAAGTTGTTTATGGGCAGTAGCACCGGCAATATGCTTGTTGACAATGAGGAATCGTTGCGGCGGCTTTTCCGCGAGGCACCGGTCAATATTGCCGCGCACTGCGAGAGCGAGGCGATCATAAAGGCGGAGACAGAGCGTTTCAAAAAACTATTTCCCACGGACGCGCACCCGCGCATACATCAGCACGTGCGCAATGCCAAAGCTTGTTACGAATCCACCGCCCTTGCCGTAGCCCTTGCCGAGGAGTACGAGACGCGGCTTCACGTTTGCCACATTTCCACCAAGCGCGAACTTAAATTGTTCAGCGATAAGCCGCTTGTCAACAAACTAATCACCGCCGAGGCTTGTATCCCTCATCTTTGGTTTGATGCTGACGACTACGAGACCGCCGGCATACGCATCAAGTGCAATCCGTCCATCAAGACCCGCGCCGACCGCAATGCCATACGTTATGCCCTGACAGACAATATTATAGATAGCGTTGCCACTGACCACGCGCCGCACGCTTGGGATGAGAAAAACCGTCCGTATTTTGATGCTCCGTCGGGTATGCCGTCAGTGCAGTTTGGCATTGTTGTTATGATGGATTTGTATCACCGCAGGATTCTATCTCTCGAAACCATTGCGCAGAAAATGAGCCACGCCCCCGCAACGATTTTCAAGATAAAAGACCGTGGCTATCTCCGCGAGGGTTATTTTGCCGACATTGCCATCATTGATCCCGATTCGCATTGGCAGATACACGACGACACTGCGATAAGCAAATGCAAGTGGACGCCCTTCGATAAGTTGTGGTTTGGCTCTCGCGTCGCCGCCACTATGGTAAACGGCAAATTCGTCTATCGCGACAATAAGATTGTGGAAGGTCAGGACGCCGCGATGCAGGTGGCGTTTAATAGGGTTTGAAATAAACCTTTTGTTTTGTGGATATTTCAATTTTTTTTCATATTTTTGCGTTGTCAACATAATGTATAAACGCAACGTCAATTAAAGATGAAAAAAATAATATTATCATTGGCTGGAATCGCGCTGATGTTTGCGGCTGCCTGCACCAATGACGGCGGCAAGCAGCCTGTCGACACGCCACCCGCCGATACTACGGCAAAGGCGGAAGCCGAGATTGTAATTGCGCCGCCCACCATTCCGGATTCGGAGACTTTTTACGCCTTCGACAGCACCAAGGCATTAGTAGTCGCCAATCCGATTTCATACGACGTCACCACCAAATGCTATAACAAGGAGGACGAGTGGGAGCAGGAGCGCGTTGCCAATACCAACACCGTCGCCATTGCAAACGCCATTTTCCAAGCCGTCTATAAAGGCAGGCTGACGCCCTACGACTATGTTTCGGAGGAGCCGATGCCGCTTGACTCCGTGAAGGCTATCGAAAAGATGTTCACACGGAAGCAAATCGGCAAGATAATGTTCACCGAAAAGTGGTACTTCTCCGAGGCGACGCTCACATTCACCAAAAAGGTGGAGCAAATCACCCTTGGCTATGAGCGCATGGTGGCAAATTCCAAAGGAGAGAAAGAGCTCCACGGCTTCAAGCCCGCATTCCTTGTAAAACTCAACGAAGCAAAATAACATACAAATATAATGGCAAAGTCGGACAACACAACCCCTCTGATGAGGCAGTACAACTCCATCAAGGCTAAGTATCCTGATGCAATATTGCTGTTCAGGGTGGGTGATTTTTATGAGACATTTGAATCGGACGCGGTGAAAGCCGCTGAAATTCTTGGCATCACGCTCACAAAACGAGCCGGTGCGCCGCTTGCGGGCATTCCTTACCACGCCTTGGACAATTATTTGCCGCGTCTTGTGAGGGCGGGGCAGAGGGTTGCGATATGTGAACAATTGGAAGACCCAAAGACCTGTGTCAACAAGATTGTAAAGCGTGGTATAACTGAGTTGATAACGCCTGGTGTTTCGCTCAATGACAATGTACTCGACAACAAGTCCGACAATTATGCCGCCTGCATCAATCACGGTCATGATAAGAATGGAATCGCCTTCTTGGATATTTCCACGGGCGACTTCCTCGTGGCGGAAGGCTCTGCCGACTACATCGACAAACTCCTCGTGTCGCTTAATCCCAAGGAAGTGCTTTATGAGCGCAGCCGCAAGGAGGACATCACCACCCTCTATGGCAACAAATATTACCTCTATCCATTGGACGATTGGGCATTTGAACCGCAGACGGCGCGTGAGCGTCTTTTGCGCCAATTCTCCACGACGTCGCTCAAGGGCTTTGGCATTGAGGAAATGCCTTTTGCTGTGACGGCGGCGGGCGCGTTGATGCATTATCTTGATATAACGCAACATACTCAACTCAGCCACATTCTCCGCATTTCGCGTTTGGACGAAGGGCGTTATGTTTGGCTCGACAAATTCACGGTGCGCAATCTTGAAATATTCACGCCGCTAAGTCCCACGGGCAAGACGCTCTTGGATGTCATCGACAAGACTTCAAGTCCACAGGGTGGGCGATTGTTGAAACATTGGATAGCATTGCCGCTGCGTAATGTTGGACTTATTGAAAAACGACTTGCTTACACTCAGGCTCTCAAAGACAATTTTGAACTTCTTGACAATCTTCGTACCGCGCTCCGTCAAGTCGGTGATATTGAGAGGCTTGTGTCAAAAATCTCTACTCAGCGCGTCAATCCTCGCGATGTCAACCAGATGCGGCTGTCGTTGGAGTGCATAGCGCAGATACGCAGCCTTCTCGCCAATGAAAGCGCACAGGGCAACCATATTTTTGATCCGCTCTATGAACAACTCAATCCCTGTATCAATGTTGCGGAACGTATTGGCAGAGAGATTGTTGATGATCCGCCGTTGTTGATTGCAAAGGGCAATTTTATCCGCAGTGGCGTGGATTCCCAACTCGACGAACTCCGCGATATGAGCGTCAACTCCAAGGAATACCTCTCCAAAATGCGCGACGACCTTGTGGCGCAGACCGGCATCACGTCCCTGAAACTCGGCAATACTGGCGTTTTTGGCTATTATCTCGAAGTGCGCAATACTCACAAGGACAAAGTGCCGCAGGATTGGATTCGTAAGCAAACTCTCACTGACGCAGAGCGTTACATCACGCCCGAACTCAAAGAATACGAAGAAAAAATACTCACAGCCGAAGACACCATCCAACGCATTGAGGAGCGTATTTTCAGTGAATTGGTCGCGTACCTCGCGCAATACATCGAAACTTTCCTCACAAACGCCAAGACCGTAGCCTCCATCGACTGCCTTTGTTCGTTTGCACAGGCGGCTATCGACAACAATTATTGTCGCCCAATAATTGACGAGGGCAATTCCATCGACATCAAGGCAGGTCGCCATCCCGTCATTGAAAAACAATTGCCGGTAGGGGAGGAGTACATCCCCAACGATGTTTTCTTGGACAATGATACTCAGCAAATTATGATGATTACGGGTCCCAATATGGCGGGCAAGTCGGCTCTCCTGCGTCAGACGGCGTTGATAATGTTGATGGCACAGGCTGGCAGTTTTGTGCCGGCGGAGAGCGTCAAGGCTGGGTATGTTGACAAAGTGTTCACACGTGTGGGCGCAAGCGACAATATTTCATCGGGCGAATCCACTTTTATGGTGGAGATGAATGAGGCGGCGGGCATCCTCAACAATATGACTCCGCGCAGCCTTGTCCTCTTTGATGAACTTGGGCGCGGTACGTCCACTTACGACGGCATTTCAATCGCTCAGGCGATTGTGGAGTACATTCACGAATTTCCGAAAGCGCGTGCCAAGACGCTGTTTGCAACGCATTACCACGAACTCAACGATATGGAAGCCAACTTCCCGCGCATCAAGAATTTCAATGTCTCTGTCAAGGAGATGGACGGCAAGGTGATTTTCATGCGCAAACTTGTTCCTGGCGGCAGCGAACACAGTTTTGGCATCCATGTTGCCAAACTCGCCGGTATGCCCCCCGTCGTAGTTGAACGCGCCAACGAAATTATGAAGGAACTCGAATCCGGCTCCCGTGGAAATTCTGCGACTTCCTCTGTTTCTTCTGCGTCTCCCTCTGCGTCCTCTGTGGTTAAAACCGCCAAACCGTCCAAAAAATCCAACGTCGATGGCATCCAGTTGAGTTTCTTCAACCTCGAGGATCCCGTCCTGATGCAAATCCGCGATGAAATTAAGCAGATAGACATCAACACTCTCACGCCGATTGAGGCATTGAACAAGTTGAACGAAATTAAGAAGATTTGCGGGGTAAAATAAGTAATAATGTTTTATTTAATTTGTTAATTATGAAACGTTTACTTTTTTTGATATGGTTACTTGTTGCATTGCCGTCTATGGCGCAACAAATCTCCGGTACTGCATCGGGACACCCCTACGTTGACCTCGGACTCCCCTCTGGCACACTCTGGGCAACCACCAACATCGGTGCGAAGAATCCTTGGGAGTGTGGCGACTACTTTGCCTGGGGCGAGACCACTTCAAAATCAGAATACGACTGGTCAACCTATAAATACGTCAATGTCGCATCCAACAAGCTCACGAAATACTGCAACACATCCGACAAAGGCAACAATGGCTACACCGACAGCCGCACCACCCTCGAACGCATCGACGATGCTGCCGCCGCCAACTGGGGCAGCGATTGGTGTATGTCCACGTTAGACCAGATAAAAGAACTGAAAGACAAATGTACTTGGACATGGACAACCAACTATGATATCGAAGGTTATGAGGTTACCGGACCTAACGGCAATTCGCTTTTCCTTCCTGCCTCTGGTTACCGTGGCGGTTCAGAACTCGGCGGCGTTGGCGACAGTGGCTACTTCTGGTCGTGTTTGCTCACCGAGTCCAACCCGAATGACGCGGTGAGCTTGTGGTTTGATTCATTCGACGTGGATTGGGACGGCATCAGCCGCTGCATCGGTTTTACGGTGCGCCCGGTGCGGTGCAGGAATTGACCTTATATCACCGCCTCGTAAATCCTTTTTCCCTCGTGCTTAATCATTTTTTTGCAGTAAACCGTTTATTTTTCATTTTTTAATGCTAAAATAACAGAAATGCCAACAAAATGATTTATCTTTGCAGCCGATAGATATACAGAGTAAGCAGCACACAACAGCATTAATGTAAATGAATTTGAGAGTCCTATCTTTGATAAAAGTCATATTGCCAATGGTGATGTTGGCAGTCCTTGTTTCATGCGCCAAGGACGATGGTTTCATGCGCCCTAATGCCAATGATTCTTTGAGACTTGCGGATTTTCGTGAGCAGGCGTTAGGTAGTAAAAAGTTGGATGAGGCGGTCGGTTACGCCATGAAAGAACTTAATCTTGCGCAAGATCTCCATTATCCTGAAGACGAGGTGAAGGCATTGCTCTTGTTGTATGAATTGTATTATAACTGTGGCAAAAATGTTGAGGCTCTGGCGTATGCGACGAAGGCAAGCCAGATTTCTGACTCGCTCGGTTTCAGAAGACTTTCTGCTCAAAGTTACCATGCGCTCGGTAATGTGATGAGCCGTTTTAAGAATAATCCTGTCGCCACTAAAAACTTTGCACAGGCTTTCATGTCATATTTTGAGATGGAGGACACAATCGCTGTTACGGATGTATGGAGAGACCTCATGCCGTCATATTTCAATGCCAACATCTTCGATTCCGCAATGATTGTATGTCAGAGAAGTTATTATTTTGATAGAAGGTTCCATAACGAACGTGGAATGACAGAAACAAAGGCTCAGCATGGTTCCATGTTCCTTGCCATTTTCCGAACAAATGCTGTGGACCCTGACTATTCAAAACTTGATTCCGCTCATATTTTGTTGCGTGAGGCGGAGGCAATAAACCGCAAACTCAACGACCCGAAAATTCGCAAGATTGTTTGTATCGGTTTGGCGGAGACTCTCTATTATCTTTCCGTTGATGCAAAAGATCCGAAACGTAGCCGCGAACTCGCCGACAGCAGCATGTTATATTTGCCGGAGGCTTGTTTCATTGCAAAAAATACCGGCGTCGCGGAGATTATACACCGCATCAATATTCTTGGTGTGAAAATCAAACATGCTGTTGGCGATGTTAAGGCGACTGAATTGTTCGTGGATTCGCTTGTCAGGGTGGCTGACAGCACAAAGACATATATTGACAAGGAAACCGCTTACCGTGCAAAGTCGATTCTCGCTGCATATAATGATGACTATGAAAATGCTTTTGCAAACAGGGTGCTCGCCGAGAAAAACCGTGAAGTAATCAATTATCGTGACAATTCTGTCCGCCTTTCCATACAACTTGCAAAGAAACAGAATGATGACTTCCTGGCAATTTCTAAACGGAAACAGGACGAATTGATTGGTGAAAGTGAATTTCAGAAGAACGTCAGCATGATGGCTATAGGTGGCGTTACGCTGCTGCTTATAATCGGTGCGCTGTTGTTCCGCAGTTTCAATCATACAAAACGGCTCAACAACAAAATCAATTCCATCAATGAGGAAATCCGCGCTCAGAGCGAGGTCATCCGTGTCAAGAATGAGGAAATCATGGACGGCATTACATACGCGAGCATCATTCAGTTTGCTGCGATGCCGTCCGCTTCCGAGATGAAACATCTTTTTGGAGATCATCTTGTGTATCTTTCGGCGCGTAATGTGGTTTCTGGTGACTTCTATTGGGCATCGGAGGACATTTCTGGTCGCTACAAACTGCTTGCAGTAGGCGATTGTACGGGTCATGGCGTGCCGGGTGCTTTGCTCAGCATGTTAGGCATGTCGATATTGGACTACACGACAAGGCATTTCGGCTCTGGAGAAATTTCCGCCGGCGTCGTCCTCGACAAAATGCGCAACAACTTTAAGCGCACTCTTAATCAGACTTCATTCAGCAATGACAAGTCGGTTGATAGCATTGATATTGTTCTCTTAGTGTTTGATACTCAGGCCAAAGTGTTGCATTATTCGGCGGCGTTCAGACCGTTGCTGTTGTTCAGGTATGGAGAGCTCATGCGCATGAAGGCGGATTCTATGCCGATTGGTATCTATTTGCGAGAAAAGCCTCATTTCACTGACAATGAAATGAAACTTTGTAAGGGTGACATCATATATCTATATTCTGATGGCATGACCGACCAGGAAGGCTATGAGGATGCAGATGCTCAAGCCCCGAAGGCTTACTCCACCAAAAAGTTTTTCAAATTGCTCAAGGGCATTTTCCAGCAGCCGTTTGATGAGCAGGAAACCATCATCAGACAATCAATCGAGGAATGGCGACTGCCAAAAGCCCCTCATCAAATTGAGCGTGACAAGACTGATGACGCCACAATCGTGGGCGTTGCCGTAAATAATTTCATCAAGTTTGATGAAGTTTAGTTGTGGCTAAATTTCTTGATGACCTTTGTGTATCCCCACCATGCTAACATGGCGAACAGTGTCCCAACAACTGCGCCAACAAGCACATCCCCAAGATAGTGCCGTCCGAGATAAATCCTTGAATATGCCACCATTACGGCGATGACGTATATTGTTATGGTGAAATATTTGTTTTTGAAATATTTGCTTGTCATGTATGCCAAGCCGAAAAAAATTGCTGAATGAGCCGAGAAAAATCCAAATTTCCCGCCTCGGTCGTCATTGACGATGTGCACAATGTCTTTAATGTCTTCATTCCAGCATGGACGTAGCCGCTGCACAGTATATTTGCAAAGGTTGCAGAGTTGGTCGGCGCATGCAATCATCACAACCACGGCAAGCAAAAACCATAGCGCTTCCTTGGGTTTGCGTTTGAAGAATAAGTATGCAATAAGCAGTGCGCCGATTGCAAACCATGTATATCTTAGTGACACGTACCAGAAGAACGTGTCCATTCCGTCGCTGTTCATGCTGTTGAGATACAATGTAATCTCTTGGTCTAACGATTCCATTTAATTATGAATTATGAATTGAATGTGCTTTGTCTGAAAAATTCGCTGCAAACTATTGATGTCGCCGTTGCAACATTCAGCGATTCGGGGGCTTTGTCGGCGGATGTTCCACACGGTATCAGAATCCTTTTTGTTATCTGTTTTTCGGTTTCTGGCAGTATTCCATGCCCCTCATTGCCAAGGACAATGACACCTTTGTTGGACAGTTTTGTGGTGAAGATATTGTCACCATCGAGGAACGTTCCATAAACAGGAAGCCCGATTTCCTTAGCATAGTCAAGTGTTTCGGGCAGTTTACAATAATGGACATCAACCCTGAACGCCGAACCCATCGACGCTTGTATCACTTTTGAATTATACAAATCCACACAATCATCTGACGCCAATATTGTGCTGATTCCAAACCAGTTTGCAATCCTGATAATTGTTCCGAAATTGCCTGGGTCTCGCACGCTGTCGAGTGCGAGATATAGTGTGTTGGCGTTGAGTTTGAAATTTTTTTCGGGCTTCATCTCAACTTCGGCGACAACATTGCAGGCGGTTTGCATGGCTGATATTTTTTTTATCTCCATATCAGACGCCTCGGTTATCGTCACGCCGTGGAATTTTTTTGCATTGTCGGCAATCCATTCGCCTGTGGCAAATATTTCGCGCACTTTCATCGGCGACCGCAGTAGTTCCATGACCACTTTGTGACCCTCGGCGACGAAGGTTTGGGTCTCATTGCGGAATTTTTTTTGTTGCAATGCGTTAATCTGTTTTATCCGATTTTTGCTGAGCATTATTTTTATTTATAATTTTGTAGCGTGAAATTTTTCAGGATGCTAAACTAACAAAAATTTTGAATTTAAACAAAATATACTTCAAAATAACAACTCTGTTTTTGCTGGTTGTATGTATTGCGATGGGCTGTTCTCCGGTTGTGAAGGAAGGAAGCCTGCTCGTCGGCAATGCTGTGGACTGCGACAATTCGGTTATAGACGTTGATGAGCCACTGTCATACGTGCGCCAGATGCCGTCCACAACCGTGCTTGGCATGGCTGTGCACGCCCGTATATATAATTCTGTGCCTCAGCATAAGGCGGATTCAATCAGGGCAGCCCATGTCGTTGCTCTCGACAGCATAAACAGGACTCGCATCCAGGAAATAAGGTATCAGAAGGGGTACTATCTCGACCATCTCAAAGACCTCCGCCTAAAAATTCCTTATTATCAGGAGGAAGGCGACATGAAACTCGTAAAGGCACTTGTGAAGGATTCATGCAAATCCTATCGCAAATACCGCCGGTATGTTGCCAAGGATTCGTTCTTCACTCCAAAAGCCAAGATTTTTTCATTCCCACTGTTCTGGCAGAACATAGGCGAAAAGCCTTCCATATACGACAGCACTCTTTCTATAAAGTCGCTCGAGCAGATTCGTCTTTACATGCAGACAAAAGGTTTTTATGAGTCTGTGGTTACATACACAGAAAAGGAACGACGCCACAAGATGTTTGTGACCTATCACATAAAGGCTGGTACTCCCATAAGGCTCAGAGACATAAGCTTCAAGATTGACGATGACACTATATCTAAATATGTGCTGAAAGACACGGCGTCTTCGCTCATAAAGACGGGCGGCATACTTGATGTAAATGTGCTCCAGGACGAACGCACACGCATCAGCGACGCACTGAAACAGATTGGCTACTATAATTTTCGTAAGGATTACATTGAATATACAATTGATACGCTCATTGGTGGACATCAGGCTGACCTCGTGCTTGAGGTGCTGCCTGTCACAATGGAAAACGGCAAGACTTCTAAGCACCGCCGCTTCTATGTCTCCAACATCAATGTTTATCCAAATTATGACGCCACGAAGGAGTTGCAGGATTATGACAGTTATTATGACAATATGCGCACCTACTATTCGCGTGGTGTCGGCGGCTCGTCTCCTGTGACTTTCTATTATCAACCCGACACCTTCCGCATAAAGCCAAGGACTATCGCAAAGGAAATTTTTGTTAAGTCTGGCGAACTTTACAATCAGCGCAGTGTCAATGATACATACAAGCATCTTTCGGCATTCAATGTTTACAAGATGGTTGAGGTGAATTTTGATGACCACACCATGTCCAAGGATTCTCTTAACTGCAACATTTATCTCACGCCGAGCAAGCCACAGGAATTTGTCTATGGTATCGGCGCGACAAACTCATCTGGTAACATTGGTGCGTCGTTCACAAATTCATACAGGAACAAGAATATTTTTAATGGTGCGGAGACTTTTGACTTGAGGTATTTGATGTCTTTTGAAAGCCAGACGAGTTTCAATGGAGAACAGAATGCCTTCGCCCTCAATACCCAAGAATATGGACTTGAATCGAGACTTTATTTCCCGAGAATGCTTGCGCCGAGGTTCCTCCGTATGTGGACACGTGAAAAAACGCCGCGCACAAACATCTCCATTTTGCTCAATTACCGCCGCCGTCCCGATTATACGAGGTCGATGATAAATCTAAACCTCAATTACCAGTTTGCTGATAATAAGTATTTGAGCAGCACGGTGACGCCAGTCAGGTTGAGTTCTATTAAAATTTCAAACGCTGACCAGGCGTTCCTCGACTGGCTTGACAAACTTTTCATCAAGGATTCATATCAGGATCACTTTATACTTGGGTCGGGATATTCCATTGTGTTCAACAATCAGTCGTCAGGGAAGCGGTCGTATCATTACGTGAAGTTTAATCTCAGTTGGGCTGGCAACATGCTTACGCTTGCAAGCCGTCTCCTCAATCGTGAAAAGAATGAAAACGGTTCATACGATGCGCCGTTGATGCACACCACATACGCTCAGTTTGTGAAGACTGATATTGATTATCGCCATTATCTCCGTACAATAGGTACTAATGTTTTGGTTTTCAGAGCCTTCGCAGGTGTGGGTATTCCATACGGCAATATTAGTTTCATGCCATTCACGGAACAATATTTTTCGGGTGGTGCAAACAGTCTGAGAGCGTGGCAGATACGTAGTGTCGGACCAGGCAGTTTTGATAATGCAGATGCGGCTGGCATAAACGCCAAATACCCAAATATGACCTCAGACATGAAGCTCGAGGCCAACTTGGAATATAGGTTCAAGCTATTTTGGGTTGTAGAAGGCGCGTGGTTTTTTGATGCAGGCAACATCTGGTCTATTAATAAGGACGATAAGCGTGAAGGCGGGGACTTTGATGTAAAACGTTTTTACAAGGAGATTGCAGTCGGCTCAGGTTTGGGGTTGCGGTTGGATTTTGACTTTTTCCTGTTCCGTGCCGATTTTGGTCTCAAACTCCGCGACCCGTCTCTGAAAGACGGTGAACGTTGGTTGGCGAAAAACGACCATTCGTTCATATTCCGTGGCAGCAATTGGGCATTCTGCCTCGGTATTGGATACCCATTCTAAACAATGCATTATGAAAATTATACATTATAAAAGATATGTACGTTAAACCAAAGAAAAATTTAGGTCAGCATTTTCTGACGAGTGAAAAGATTGCGGCGCAGATTGCCGGTTCGATTAATTATCCGATTGATGAGGATAAGAAGGCGGGCTGTATAGAGATAGGTCCCGGCACTGGTATTCTCACAAAATACCTGATGCAGAATCCGCGTCTCGACCTCTCTGTCGTGGAGATTGATTCGGAGTCGGTGGAGTTTCTGGTTGCCAATTATCCTTCGTTGAGCATTGAACATAGGATTGTGGAGGGCGACTTCCTGCGTCTGGATTTGTGCAAGCATTTTCCTGGCGGCTTCCCGATTGTGTGTGGCAATTTCCCATATAATATTTCGAGTCAGATTTTTTTCCGCATACTCGATTATAAGGATGAAATCGTACAGGTTGTATGCATGATACAACGTGAAGTGGCTCAGCGTATTGCCAACCATGAAGGTACGAAGGAATACGGCATTTTGAGTGTCTTTTTGCAGGCGTATTATGATATTGAATATCTGTTTGGCGTTGACGAAACGGTCTTCAATCCGCCTCCAAAGGTCAAGAGCGCGGTCATCAGGCTTACTCGTAATGGTGTAAAACAGTTGCCATGCGACGAAAAACTGTTCCGCACGATCGTGAAGATGTCCTTCAATCAGCGTCGAAAGATGCTCCGCAATTCGTTAGCGCAGTTTTTCACAGGCAGTGAAGCCGAGGCGCGTTTCCTTACTATGCGTCCTGAACAGTTGTCTGTGAAGGATTTTGTGGAGTTGACTCAGATATTGTCGGCTAATCGTCAGTTGTAATTGTTTTCGCGTCAAATGTCATTTGCGCTTGATGCTGATGATTTCGTCGCCGGTGTTGATGCCATGAACGACGTCCATGCCATCAGTCACCGTGCCGATGACTGACGAGCCGCCGTCTGAGAGTGCGTCAGGAGTGAGCATGATGAACCATTGTGTGGTGCATGAGTTGTTAAGCGCGGATGTGTTGAGTCCTACCGTGCCTTCTTCAAACTCGTTGTCATTGAGTTCCGATGGTATCATCACGGTTTTGTTGATGTCGAAGGATGACAGCGAGCCACGGTTTTCGACACGGGTCAAGTTTATGTTGTTGAATTGGGACTGATTGAAATATTCTTCGTCCACAAGTTTCATGAAATTTGACACGGCGATTGGCGCGTTGTTGACGTCAGTCTTTATGGTGATGTTGCCTTTTTTCGTGGCGACAATGATTTCGGCGTTTTGCTTTATGTTGCGGATGTATTCCCAGTCGGGAAGTTCCTCCGATGCCTGTGCAATATCTTTGATTTCTTGTCCAGAAACGACCTTGAGCGTGTTACAGAGTATCATGTATGTGTCGGCGTCGCGTGGCAGTGTGCATTTGCTTATTGCCTGGTTTATGAAATAGGTGTTCATGTACTCTTTCGCGGTCTCATGGTGTCTTGCCATGGTTTCAGCTGCCACAGCCACCATCTGTGGGTTGCCGTTTTGTATGGCGGTCTTGAAAAGAATCCAAAATTCAGATGTGAGGTTTACGCCGCTGGTTTGTTCAACTTCCTGTGCATATTTCTGAAAGTTTTCGTTTTCATACATGTTGACAAGTGTCCTTACTCCTTCTACGCCGATGAGCTCGATGTCATTGTTGTATAAGGAGTTATCCCTTACAAACGGGTAGCATGAAATGTCCGGTTCCAAAGCCCTCAACAGTGCGGCTTTTTCGTATATGTTTTGTGACGCCTCAAAACCCGATTTGATGCGTTGAGAGATGTTCTCTTTGTTTACAGAGTATTTGAGAGCGGCGGCAAGGAGCCGGGTTCTGGTCTGCCAGCCTGCCACGTCCCTCGAGTATTCAAGGTATTTGTTCGCGTCGGCGGGTATGCCACGGTTGTAGATGTATTGGGCGGCGCGTGATGCTATCTTGTCATCGTATGACTTGAGTAGTTTTATGATGTATGGCTTACATTCTTCGTATGGATAGTTCTCAAATGCGGCTATTGCGTTCATAACGATGCGGTAGTCGGAGTTTTCGTCTTCCACGATTGATTTTATGAGCGAGAACGCCCTTTCGTTGTGGCATTTTCCGAGGGCGAGCACAATGTTGGTCTTGTTTGGGATGAGTTTTGCATTGCGGTATGCCGCAACAAATTCGTCTGTGTATAGGGAGAAGTCCGCGTCACACACTCCAAAATATTCGGCGGCGATTGTGCGGGCGTTTTCATGTATGAGCGTGTCACACATTATAGATATAGCAGCCTGCGATGTTGCGACGGAGTACATTCCACGTTTTGCAAACCAGCAGATGCTTCTTGCCTTGCCTGATACGAGTGTTACGTCAGAATGAGGGGCGTCGAAGTCGCGAACCATTTCAAAACCCTTTTCAGTGCCGCATTTGCCGAGCGCGACGAGTATCGCTGCCTGCACGTTTGAAGGCTGAGATTTGAAGTTGGCATCGAGGAGATATTTTTCAGCGGCGGGGTGCCGTGTCTGTCCGATAGCAAACACTGCAGCCTCACGAAGGTCAGTGTCGTTGTCCTTTAATAATGTGGCAAGCGGAACTATCGCCATGCTGTCCCTCATGGAGCCAACGGCGGAGACAGCTGCTTTGCGATATTGTGGGTATTCGGCTGTAAAATATTTAACGATTTCGGCTGTGTTGCCTGCGCATCTTAGTTCGCATATCTTGCAGAGTGTGGGGTCGTTATAGATATTAGCATCCCCGGCGGCTGTGTCTTCCTCATGGTTCCACTGGCCGCAGGAACATATTAATATGCTCATTGTCAATGCGTACAAAACTAAAACCTTCATGATTGGATATGGTTTTTGATAATTGCTTGTAAGCATAGGTAGCAATAAGTGTTCCAAATTTCGACTGCAAGGTGATGCTTTATTATTATTTGACTTTGATTTCTAATAGTTCGCGTCCTTCAATGCCTGCGCTGATGTGGTCGCCGATTTTTAGAGGTCCGACACCTTCGGGCGTACCAGTGAAGATTAGATCGCCGGTTTTCAGCAGCACGTATTGTGAAATGTATGATACAATTTTGTCAAAAGTGTGTATCATGTCGCTTGTATTGCCGCGTTGTGCGGGTTTGCCGTTGATGTTGAGGAAAAAGTTTATGTTGTTGAGGTCTTGGAAGTCAGTTTTTGATACGAAGTCTCCGAGTGGGGCGGATGAGTCAAAGCCTTTTGACAAGAACCACGGCTGTCCTTTCTCTCGGCTGCGTCGCTGTATGTCGCGGGCTGTGATGTCCAGACCTACAGTTATTTCGTCATAATAGCGGTTGGCGTATTTGATGTCTATCGCTTTGCCCATCTTACAGATTTTCAGTACTATTTCGGTCTCATACTCAATCTGTTTTGAAAATTCGGGTATGTAAAAGTCATAATGGTTGCGCAGAAGCGATGTCTCCGGCTTTATGAAAAACACTGGCTCCTCTTCTGGCTCCATTCCGAACTCTTGGCAGTGTTTGCGGTAGTTGCCTGCTATGCAAAAAATTTTCATTTGTTGTCGTTTTATGGGTTTGTGTGGGTGCAAATTTACAATTTAATGAGCAAAAAACGTAAATTATTCTTGTAAAAATTGATTATTTCACCAAAAATTCTTACCTTTGGGCGTTGAATTTTTTCAAAATCATCCGCAATTTTTTTGTGATTTCGGGCATTTCGGTATGTATATTGCAAAATAAAGGCGGAGATGTTTCCCATAAATCGGGAACGTATAAGGCAATGAAGAAAATTACATTATCACATTTTTTAGTCAAGAACTTTGAGCTGAAGCAGCAGGAAGTACCAATTTTCCTGATGCTGTTTCTTCATTCCTTTTTCCTTGGTCTCGCCGGCGCATTCTATTTCACCCCCGCAAACTCCGAGTTCATCAAACATTTCGGCAGCGAGCAGTTGCCATACGCTTATATCGCTTCGGGCATTGGCGGCTATTTGTTCACGCAGATTTATTCATGGATGCAAAAGCGCATCGACAGCCGCACACTCTTCATGGGCGCGTTGCTTTTCATGACACTCGTGACGCTTGCATCTCCATTGATGCTTGGTCATGTGGATTCACGATGGCTGAGTATGTTTGTGTTTATATGGGCGTGGCCGTTTCTGTCTATGGTGGGTATAGAATGTGGCGCGTTGTCCTTGAAGTTCCTCAATCTTGTGCAGGTGAAGAGGATTTTTGCGCTGTTCAGTATTGGCGGCGTCCTTGCGGCGATGATGGGCTACCTCATTATTCCAGCATTGAATAAGGTTATTTCCCATTCATATACATTGTTGTATATCAGTGCTTTTGGATTCATCGTCGGTATAGGAACTCTCGTCATACTTTATAAAAAGTATCCGCAGAAACTCGCCGAGGAGCGTATGCAACTCAAAAAGAAAAAACAGGAAGGCGGCGGCAAACTGCTTTCCCTCAAACCTTCAAACGACGGTACTGGATTTTTGGATTTGTTGAAAAAGAGTTATTTCAGATACATATTTATTTGTGCAACTCTGTCTATGACAATTATTTATGTCACTGACTTCTCGTTCCTTTCGACCGTCAAGATTCAGATTGCGCCCGAAAATACTCCACAGTTCCTTACACTCGTGTATGGTGGTTTGAAAATCGGTGAGCTTCTCTTGTCGTTCTTCTCGGCAAGGATTCTCAGTAGATATGGCGTCAAACTCGGTCTTCTCATTTTGCCAATAAGCATGGTCGTCGTGACCACTTTGGCGGCGATTATTGGTCTGACATCTGTGGAAAGTATTGTATTCTTGATACTTATCACGCTTAACAAGTCACAAGAGCGTATATTACGCCGTGGACTTGATGACCCTGCGTTCAATATTCTCTATCAGCCTTTGCCTGACGAGGAAAAGTCCGCCGTGCAGACAAAGGTCGGTGTCGTTCAACAGTTTTCCACTGGCATTGCTGGCGTTGTGTTGCTCGCGGTCAACACCATCATCACTCTTCGTGGCGAATATGATTTCAAGTATTTCATGCTATTCTTCATCCCCTTGCTTGTGGCTTGGGTGATAAGCAGTATGAAACTGTATGAAAGCTATAAGGCAACCATCAATAAGATTTCCAAGGACTTCAGCAAGGACAGCCGTCGTGACCTCAATAAGAGCATGTATGGACCTGAGTTGTTGCGCAAATATATAAAGGTAACGAATCCCAATGTTCAGCGGATGGCGGTCATGATTTTGTCGGAAACCGCTCCGAGGAGCCTTGAGAGTTATGCTTCCCAACTTTTGGAATCCAATGACGAGGTTGTTGAAAAAGCCGTGTTGCGCAATATCGACCCAACGTGGCGTTCAAGGCTTGCAACAGCCTGTGGTACGTTGTTCCAGAACACCCGAAACCCTGAAATTCGTCTGCTCGCCGAGCGTGCCCAAAACTATCTTTCATTCACTGGCCTTAGCAAAAAGCCTGAAAAAGAGGAGATTGACGCTCTTGTGTCAAGCCAGTATGTTTCTGACAAGATTAAGCTCATCAAATATATGTTCAAAAACGATTCTCTCCTCAATGAAGATGTGATTTCCACGCTTTTGGACAATACCGACCGCAATGTAAAGTCGGCTGCGATAACTCTTGCGGGAAATCTCCGCACGCCAAAGATGATTAATAAACTCATCTCACTTCTCGAATCGCCCGAATATTATAACACAGCGGAAAATGTTTTGCTTGACATTGGTGACAAAGTGCTTCCTGCTCTCAATGATTATTTTGAGAAAAGTATGCAACCTCCGGCTATATTGCTCAGAATCATTGAGTTGTATGCAAAGTTTGGTTCCGCACCGGCAAGGGCTTCGTTGATGAACAATATTAACTATCCTAATCGCGACATTCAGCAGGCGGTTATCAATGCGCTGTATTTCTGTAAGTATCAGGCTACAGACGAGAAGGACATCATGACCATCAAGCAGAAAATCAATGAGACTGTGGAAAACATAGTTTGGGTTATGGCGTGTCTGAACGATGTCGAGGATGAAAAAAATACTCTCAAACTTGTCCAAAGTCTTGATCTTGAGCGCACAAACAGCATAGAGAACCTCTTTAACTTGTTGAGCCTCCTTAATGAGCCGCGCCTTATAAACTTGATTCAAAAGACTATCATCGGCAAGAACAACATTTTTGCCGTGGAAATCATAGACAACAACTTCCCGCAGGAAATCAAGCAGTTAATAAAGCCGTTGTTCGACGACCTTTCTACTGTTCAAAAAATCAAGAAACTGGGCGACTTCTTCCCGCAGCGTGAAATGACACTCGAAGAAAGGCTGAAGGACATCATCAAGCGTGATTATTCAAAACTTGATACATGGACTGTGGCTCGTGCGGTTGAACTTCTTGGAAAACAGCACAAAGCTAAGGCTTCGGACGATGTACAGTCGAGCGCGATAGATTATAAAGACCTCAAACTTTGGGTGAAATCCAACATCAAGGATCTTCTCGCGATGATTCGTAAGAGTGAAATGCCAGACGAAATGTTCCTTTGCCTGTATCACACAGACGAAATGGTGTATTCAACGGCGGCTAAAATAATCTATGAAGAAAACCCGCTTAAATGTTCTGACTATCTTTCCAACATGTCTGCAGACAAGCAGTTGTTGTATGTTGCGCTGAAGGCGGGAAAGCCTACTCTTTCCGACAAAATCAAGCACCTCAAAAAACATCCGCTCTTTTTCAATGTGCCGGAATATTTGCTTGCCAAGCTTGCCAAGCTGATAGAGATACATTCCTTGAAGAAGGACGATGAAATTAATGCTGACGACGAGACGGTGTATATTGTTGAGAAAGGTATGATGGCTTGCAAAGTTGCGATTGAGGGTGATGTCTTTTTCGTAAAGAATGATATCATAACCAAAGGCTTCAATCTCGACCACGATGTAAAGACTTTGTACGCAAAGAAAGATTCTGAGGTGTTGTCAATCAACAGGTTCGAGTATTTCAACACTCTTATCCGTGAGACTGATATTATTCCATATATCCTCGATGAAAATAACCGTGCAATGATGCGTGATGCTAATGAACCTCAACAGCAACAGCATCAGGTTGCCGCAGAATAACAAAAAAGGCAGGAGTTTTTTTGAAGCTCCTGCCTTTTTTATTGTTGACAACGAACTTGTTTCTCTAAGCCTTCCATTGTCAATTTGTGTTACTTTTTACTTCGTCTCCAAGATGCATTTTTCGATGTAGTCACCAACTTCCTTAGTGCCGTAGGCTTTGCCTTCAGCGATGTCTTCTGTGCGGATGTTGTCGGCGAGAGCCTTGTTTACTGCATTGGTGACAATCTGAGCCTCCTCTTTGAGACCGAAGCCGGTTTCCAGGAGCATTGCAGCGGAGAGAATTGCAGCCATCGGGTTTGCGATGTTCTTGCCAGCTGCCTGCGGATATGAACCGTGGATAGGCTCGAAAAGCGATGTGTAAACACCAATTGACGCACTCGGCATCAAGCCCATGGAGCCAGTGATTACGGATGCTTCGTCGGTAAGGATGTCGCCGAATGTGTTTTCTGTTACCATCACGTCAAAATCTTTAGGCGTGGTGACGATGCGCATTGAGGCGTTGTCCACGAACATGTATGAAGTCTCCACTTCCGGATATTCGGGAGCCATCTTTTGAGCAACTTCCCTCCAAAGGCGAGATGAAGCGAGGACGTTTGCCTTGTCGATGACGAGGAGTTTCTTGCGGCGTGTCATTGCGAGTTCGTAGGCACATTTGAGGATGCGCTCGATTTCATAAACCGAATAGATGTTGGTGTCAAAAGCGGTCTTGCCGTCTTCCGTGCGACCCTTCATGCCGAAATACATGCCGCCTGTGAGTTCGCGTACAACCGTGAAGTCAGCGCCTTCCACGACTTCCTTTTTGATGGGCGATTTGTGGATGAGCGCGGGGAATGTGTATATCGGGCGGATGTTGGCGTAGAGTTCGAGACGTTTCCTGATAGCGAGGAGACCTTGCTCGGGACGCACTTTGGCGTTTGGATCGTTGTCATACTTGGGGCTGCCGAATGCGCCGAAGAGTACAGCGTCGGATTTCTTGCACACGTCTATTGTTTCGTCGGGCATCGGGTTGCCTACTGCGTCGATAGCAGCCGCGCCGCCGAGTACCGGCACGTATGTGAATTTGTGTCCCCTGATTTTTTCAATGGCTTGGAGGGCTTTCTGTGCCTCCGCGATTACTTCTGGGCCAATTCCGTCGCCAGGAAGTACTGCAATTTGTTTGTTCATTTTATTTATGTTATGTTCTGTTGATGTTTATATTATTTCAATTTGCAAAATTAGTTTTAATTTTTTTTCGTGCCAAAAAAAATTGTAATTTTGCATTCCTATTTATGTCAAGAATTTATATATGGAAGAACGTCACCATACCGCACTCTTAATTGTCAACTATGGCACTCCCGACAGCGCAAGCCGCCGGGACGTGGCTCGTTATCTCAGGCAATTGCTCGACAGCAATCATGTCATGACCATGAACACTGTCGGGCGTAAAATACTTGTCCACTGCATCATCGCGCCGTCACGTTCCAAAAAGTCATCAAAAATGTACCAGCGACTTGCCGCTTCTTGTGGGGGCGAGATGCCGCTGAAAAAATATACAAATGATTTTGCTGACAAGGTTCAACAGAAATTAGGCGACCGTGTCGATGTATTTGTCGCCATGACAGCCGGTTACGCGCTTATGAAGGATGTGATTGGAGATATTCTAAAAGCGAATTATCATAGGATAGTCGTTGCGCCTATGTTCCCACAATATACAGAATCTACATGGGGAAAAGTTCTTGAAGACCTCAATAGCAGTCTTAGCGGACGGCTTAATGTTCCGCCTATCAGTGTCATTGAACCGTATTACGACAGCGAGTATTTCGTGGACGCGATGTGTGGGTTGATTAATGAAAATATTTCGCAAATGTCTGATATTGAGAAGTTTGTGTTCTCATATCATGGCATACCAATAAAGCATACTCATTTGGCGCATGAAGGCAAGACGTGTGAGGAGCTTGGCTGTGCAGATGCTGTAACTAATGAAAACAGAAGGTGTTATCTCGCCCAATGTCATCATCAGACAAGATTGTTGGCATCTAAACTCGGCATCTCGCCTGAAAAATGTCTCACAACATTCCAAAGCCGCCTTACGGAGCGTTGGATTCAGCCATTCACAGATACTGAAATCAGGCGTCTTGCGCAAGATGGTGTGAAAAATATCGCTGTCATTACGCCGTCGTTCACTGTGGATTGTCTCGAGACCATAATTGAGATTGGTGGTACATTGCGTGATACATTCATGCAATATGGTGGGCAGAAGTTTGTCACGGTGCCGTGCCTCAATGCGTCTGATATATGGATAGATAATTTCTGCAAAATATTGGAAAAAAGTCTGTAAAAAATGATAGGATTTCCGCACGGTTTTTGTATCTTTGACCATTGTATTTTTGGCGCAAATTTTCAAACCAAATGAAAGACAGTCAACAGACAGAAACACCCAGCCGCAAAAATAGGTCTTTGATGACCTCTTTGCTTGGTGTCACCATACCAATGGTGACGGTGATTGTCGTTGTGTTAAGTGCTTTCCTTTTCAGGTTGTTGCGTTCAAACACCTTTGAGACGACCAAGACGTCATGTAGTGAGCATGTGCTCACATGTTCAATGTCTATTTTTGCATGGTTGTATTCGACAGTTTTGCAATTGGGTGTGATTTCCGATGTGTGTGCGGGTCAGCAGTCCAATGATAGAGAATGTCGTGATATGCTCCGCTTGCTCATTAGGCGTGATAGCGTTGAGTATCGGTATGGTGGCTATGTAAATCTCAAAGGTGAGGTATTTGGCACTGATTCTTTGCCGTCCTTTATGCAGCATCATAAGAATGACGTGGATTTTGTGCTTAGACATGGAAGTCCATTTTATGTCACATCGACTGTCCAGTCGGAGACTGACGCCAAGCGTGATGTCGTTTATGTTTTCGCTCCGCATAAGTCTAAAGGCGTGATTTGTGGTGCGTTCTTCGTTGCTATAGATGCCGACATGATACAGAGGTTTTTCCTCGTGGGTCTAAAGGGCAACGGACTTGGCGAGGCGGTTCTGTATTCTAATGATGGTGATGTTGAAATGACCTCTGACTCTATTCGCAAGTCTCAAGTCAAGCCTTCAGAAGTTAATGTGGGCAAGACAATTGCAGGCAGAATTAATGACGAAATGTTGTTCGGCTCCGACACTTTTGAGGATGAAGACGGTGAAAAAAGTCTTTATGTCTGGTCAAAAATCCAATATACGCCATGGTTCGTCGTAATGAATGTCAAATATGAAGAAATGGACGCCATGCGCACTCAGATGCGTAATATTTATCTATTGACGGGCATCATTGTGTTCCTGATTGTTATGGTGTATGTCTATACAATTACCAAAATTGGCATCATTAATCCACTTGTAAAACTTAAAAAGGTTGTCAGTGAGTTTGCGGCAGGCAGGATGTACAATGCCACAAAGCTTGACCGCACTGTCAACAGTGAAATTGGCGAGCTTTATGACGGCGTGGCGGACATGGCGCAAAAACTCGTGAAAACCACGGACACAATTCGCTCTCAGGCAGATGGAATTGTCGCTAACAGCCATGAACTCAACACAACTGCTGAGCATATTCTCGAAAGCATGGGAGAACAGGCGTCCGCTGTCCAGGAGATTTCTACAACTATTGAACAGATGACTTCCTCTATAACTGAGACTGCCGGAATCGCCGAAGGCACACGCAATGCTTCTGTAGCTATTGCCAATGACATTGGAAATGTCGCCAAGGCATCGGCACAGACTTTAGAAAGTACGAGGACTGTGATTGATAAAATAAAGGTTATCAATGAAATAGCAAAACGCACCGACCTCCTTGCCATCAATGCTGCTGTTGAAGCAGCACGCGCTGGCGACAACGGAAAGGGTTTTTCAACTGTTGCGACGGAAATAAAACAACTTGCCGAGAGGTCAAAAGCTGCTGCCGCCCTCATTGACGCTGCGTCGAACAGGACGCTCCATGTCACGGAACAGTCCACAAGCATGATTGAACGGATTGCCCCGCGTATCCTTGATAATGCGCAAAAGGTTGCGGAGATTGCCGTGGCTTGTACCGAACAGCGTAATGGCACGGAACAAATCAACCGCGCAATCCAGCAACTCGCCCATATTTCTGATGAAAACACTATGGAAGCCCGTATCCTGGCGACAAAAGCCGAGAGTTTTGTCAAGTATGCAAACGAGCTGACCTCCACGATGAAGTTTTTCAAGACTTCTGATGAAAGGGCGGAGCGTCTCCAATATATCACAGAACTCATTGAGGCACGTGCTGACGAACTCGAAAGCCTACGCAAGGATCTCGAAGAATATGACCGACACCGCGCCGAAATCTCCAAAATCACAACAACAACTTCAACACACCTGAGCGATGAAAAAGATAATGCTTGAAATATGGAAAAGATTAGGGTACGACAGCCGCACGGTGTGGGGAAAGTACATGAAACTCATCGTGCCATGCGTGATGGCAATCATCATAGTCATGGACGTTGTGATTTATGCCATTATTTCGAGTTATACAAGGGACACCTCAGAATACAATAGCCAAAGGACGGTTGAACTTCTTGCGGATGATATTTCCGAAGTCTTCCATCGTTACCTCGGCGACCTCAATATGATGAGGCATTATTATATTACGTGCCAATATGATACGGATGATTTCATCGAGTTCGCCACAAGATTCACCGTCAACCATTACAACCAGTATTCATACATCAGGCTCATATTGCCAGATGGTAATTCCCACACTACGAGGAAAGGCCATGACCGATATAATGTTAAGGCTGGCCGTCCATACAAGCACCTCATTGTTGAGAACCGCGACATTTCAGTCAATATAGCGCATCCGTCGTCGTTTGTTGACAGCCTTGTATATAGCATATCCTTGCCAGTCCTTGCTGCAAATGATTCCGTCATTGCCATCATAGCTGCGGTATTCCCGGCGGAGGTCATTGATAACAAGCTCAAGACGGCTGAAGCCTACGACAAGTCGGAGTTTTTGGCGTTGATTGATGAAGAAAATTATATCCGTGTATGCCGTGACAGTATCTATAACCTCAACATGGCTAAAGTCATGGAAATGGGATACAAAGATCTCGAACAGCGTGTTGAGTACAGCCGCAGGAGTGCAGTCTCGGGCAAGAAGACAAGTGGCTGTTGGACGTATCATAATAATGATGGGAGGGAAATCATGTTGCATTATTCCATGATACCCGACACACCGTGGTATGTTGCCCTCAGCATACCTCAGAATATCATATCAAAGGATGTAACGTTGATTTTGTGGCTCTTACTCCTTACGTCGCTTATTGCCACGGTTGTGTTGCTCATTTGTATAAGGTATATCACGTCAAAGGTTGTGATTCGTCCTTTGGAGGCAATAAACAGATTTTCAGAGGATTTTGCACATGGCAAGCTTTATTCCACTGAAACCCGCAACATCAATTCCAAAGACGAACTCGGAACCGTAAGGCACAACATTGAGAAAATGCAAGACCGTCTTATTTCGGTCGTGGGAGGCATACATGGCACTTCCAGCGAGTTGATGCAATGGAGCCGTGACGCCACAGAAGCCGTGCAGAACATTGACCGCGACGTTCAGGTTCAAAATATCGCCGTCGAAAATATTGCGTGTTCCGTGGAACAGGTCAACGCCTCTGTACGCCTCAATGCTGATGATGCTTCACGTACAAAGACTAATTCGGAGGACATTGCCAAGGTTATTGTTTCGCTTACCAAAGCCACTGACGACACATTCCATTTCATGCAGGATATTGTGCAGAAGGTAAAGTTCATTAATGAGATAACTTCACATACCGACCTTCTCGCCATCAATGCGTCCGTGGAGGCTTCACGTGCCGGCGAACATGGAAAGGGTTTTGCCGTGGTTGCCGCTGAAATACGTAAACTCTCGGAACACTGCCACCGTGCATCCACTGAAATCAACACGCTTTCCGAGGCGAGCCTTGCCGCAATGAGTGAGACTGTTACGCTCGTGGGAAACATTGCACCGAAAATCCGTGACAATGCGGAGATGGTTTCGCGTATCGCTGATGCTTGCAGCAAACAACTCAAGTTCACCGGCTCCATCACGGAAGCCATCAAGCAACTCACAGAAAGTTCCCAGAACAACTCAATCTCCGCCGACAAGATGACAATATACGCCAACGGCCTTGTCTCAGACGTGGAAAAACTCAATAAACTCGTTGATTTTTTCAAGCTCGACATGGAGCTCGACAAGCAGAGAAGTCACATAGCCGCTGAAATAGAGGTATGTACGGCCGACATTCTGAGACTGAAAAGCAAATTGATTAGTTTGGTTGGCGAAGACGACAGTGAAATCCGCAGCATCGAGACTAAAATCGACGAGGCGGTGCAAGCAGCCCGTGAAACGGCTGAAAATTATCATACAAGCCAAGACAGATGAACAAAGCGACCGAATATATAGATAAGGTGTTCAATCTGAGCACAAACACAATATGGGGCAAGTACATTAAAAAACTCTTGCCTGGCGTCATTGTGCTGATACTTGCCATTGACATTTCAATGTACATTAAGGTGCGTAGCGACAATTTCGCCAATACTGACCGTATGGCGCGACAGAGTGTGCAGTTACAGTCTATATCAATAAACAAGATTTTGGAGAGTTATTATTCGGAACTTAACATCATCAGGATGCTTTATGTCGATTCTACGTCACTTGACGATTTCTTGTATAAGGCTAAGGATGTCATCACGGTCAGCAAAAAGCAATGGGAATACCTGCGCCTTACCCTGCCAAGCGGTCAATCTTACACTACACATGGTGGACTCGACCGCATGAACGGACGCAGGACGAGATATTATCGTGATATTTTTGAAAATCATGCCATCTATAATATCCAGAGACCTTTCAGAAGCCGTTTGGACAATTCTTCAGTATGGTGTTTGTCAGTCCCTGTGAAGGATAACAGAGATTCTATAACAGCAATATTGAGTGCGGTTTTCCCGTCGCAGGAGATTGATTCGCTCATGTTCACCATAAAGGCAAACGGCGCAGGATACAGTACAATCAGTGATAATGAGAGGATTTTCAGGATTTACGGGTCTGAGATAACTGAAAAAAGCATTCAGCAAATGGAGGAGGAAGGCTACACGGGTGTTGCTGATCTTGTGGAAAGAGGGTGGAAGACCAAAGACGCAGATCCCTTACAACAAGGGCAATATCACATGCCTGATGGCACAACTGTGCAGTGCTATATGTGTGTTGTAGGCAATACAAACCTCATCATCAGCCTTAATATTCCATTTACACAACTCAACCGTTCTACTTTGATTGTGGCGGTGTTGCTTGCCATTTCTGCCATTGTTACAGTGTTGTTTGTGCTGATGGTTGTGAAACATGTCACGAGGAAGGTGGTTCTTACGCCGCTTGTTGCCGCAAACAATTTTGTTGCTGACATTGCTGAAGGACGGTTGTATTCTGATGGCGCAGATTATATAAGTGAAGACGATGAGTTTGGTGCGCTCAGAGATACTGCCCAATCCATGCAGCAAAAGATTTTCGGCGCGGTACAGTCTATTCGTAAATACACAAAGGAAATTGCCACAGGCTCTGTTGCGCTTAATGATGCCGTGGGTATCATCACAGACGACACAAAGTCTAAGGCCGCCACGGTTGAGGACATTTCGGAATCATTGTCACAAATTACTGGCATAATCAGTGACAACACTGAACGCTCCAAGACTGCCAAAATCAACTCCGATGAAATCAGTAACAGCATCAGAAGTGCAGCGAAAGAGTCTGCAGCCACTCTCGACAGTATCACAAATGTGCTTGCAAAGGTGCAAGTAATCAATGAGATAGCAACCCGTACTGACTTGCTCGCCATTAATGCCGCTGTGGAGGCAGCGCGGGCGGGTGAAAATGGTCAGGGGTTTGCCATCGTTGCTGGCGAAATACGGAATCTCGCTGAACACTGTCAGAATGTTGCGCTCGAAATCAATACACTTTCAGCCGAGAGCTTGAAGACCACGCGCAGTGCTGTAACGCTTATCGACAATATATCGCCCAGGATGGCGGACAATGCAGATATGATTTCCAGGATTTCTGGTTCGTGTGCTCAACAACTCGACATGACTTTGGCGATAAGCAAGGCGGTAATGCAGTTTGTGGACACCATAAACAACAACCGACAGACTGCCGAAAACCTTAGCAACTATTCAGCAAGGCTTGATGCTTTGGTTAAACAACTCGATGTTTCAGTCGATTATTTTAAGTTAAGCCAGAAGGAAGACATGAGCCGTGAGGACATTGTGTCACAGATTGAGAGGAAGACTTCGGAACTTTTAGACCTTAAGGCGGAGTTGTTGAAAACAATCGGCTTAACAAATTCTTAACATTCACTCCCGTTTCATCCGTCCATTATCGCCGAATTTCCAGATAATTGTATAAAATACAGTCATTGTCTTTAACATTGTTTTTTGCATACCTTTGCGTTATTGTCGCTATAAATTAAAGATTACTTAATTGAAAAAATTATACGGAATCAAATATTCGGCGTAATTTTGCATCGTAATCAGAAAGGAAATCTGATTGCAAGAGACAAACAAAAAGGTTCTTTGAAAATCCGGAAATCAGTTTTGCGCAGGCTTACTCGTGATTCAGTAAATTTAATTGGAACTCCCCAACGCACATAAGGAGTAGGATAGTGAACACAATATAAACCTTTAAAACACGTAGAATCATGAAAAAGTTTTTTTACAACGCAGTTATGGCGGTAATGGTTGCCGCAGCAACATTGTTGAACACTGCAAGCGCAACGGCAGTCAATCCTATTGACACCGTGAAATCCGACAGCGCAAGCGCCGCTGCAATCGCTCCCGAGACCGAAGACCTCGCTGAAAGCGAAGCAACACTCCCGCTTGAGCCTTGGATGATGGAAAACATCGACCTCCTCAACGAAGAGAACCTCAACGCAGAAGGCTGGATGACTGAGAATGTCAACCTCCTCAACGAAGAGACAATCAACGTGGAAGGCTGGATGGCTGAGAATGTCAACCTCCTCAACGAAGAGACAGTCAACGTAGAGGCATGGATGACAGAAGACGTCAACCTCCTAAACGAGGAAACACTCAAACTCGAATCTTGGATGTTCTAATAGACATCTCAACATTCGCAATCTCTCATTCGAGTAGCCGCAAACACTAATTCACACGGAATTTTCATTATCATTTCTTATCAATAAACATCGAACCTTTTTATTGATGAAGTACATTCGGTTTCCAATGTCCCTCTTGGAACCGGATGCGGTGGCGGAGAAGAAAACAGCCACTTTTTAATTTTTCTTACTTTTTTTCATTTTCCCTGTATCAAGTATTATCGTAAAGTCAGTCTTTTTGTGCTGTGTAGAGAAGTCATAATCGGTTAGCGTTATGTCAATGCGGGCTTCCGAGGATGTTTCCACAACTTTGACGGGCATTACGTATTTGGCGAGTCGCTCGTATTCAAAAGTAATTTCTTTGACAACCTTGCCGTCCTTGTCATAGGTAACAGACTTGGATTTCAAGCCCGATTCGGCGGAATAATAGTCGCTGTAGTGTTTGCCGAGCGCGTCGGTAACGTCGATGCGGTAATATCCTTTCTTGAACAGGTCGTAGTCGCAATAATGTTTGTATCTTATGCCAAGTTCGTCATAATGAGCCTCTTGCGGGAATGACGCTTTTTGCTTTAATACGATGGCACGTGCGCTGTCGGGTTCAGTGAATCCGTATATCATTGTGGAGTCCGCGCCTATTGCGCCGTCATATACTTCCTTGAAATGGAAGAGGCTTATCGTGTCGTCGCGGCGGATGTTGTTGTCCATGCGGTACATGTTTGGCGACTTGCGGAGTATGCGCCCGAAGGCTTTGTATTGCATTCCGTCTTCGAGAGTGTATAGCGACTGGAGGTTTACGGACATGTTTTTGGGCGGGTTGTTTAAGCCTGTCGCCTCCACGTATGCATTGAGTATAGTGTAGGCACCAAAACCTTTGGGAATACGCGCCACAAGGTTTTTCTTGCTGTCCATGAAGTCTATCTGACGGTCTTTGGCTATGCGGTTGAGAGTGCAGAAGAGTGATCGGTGGCTGCCTTTCACAACGAATACGCAACTGCCGTTTTGGATGATGTTTTTGAGGTGTTGCTGCGCTTCGGCGGCTGTAACGGCGTTGATGGTGTTCTCGTAGTTTGTGAAATAGTTTTTGGGAAAGTTGTAGAGCACAATGTTGGATGCAATCTCGGCGGCGTAGTCGGGATGCTGGAGGCCTTGGCGGAATGCTTTTGAAAGGCGTTCTTTGGCAGATTGGAGGCTGGTGCTCACGTCATAATCCTCACTCCGGCGTTCAAAAAGTTGCGTCGCAAACTGTGGGAAATCGTTGTTTGAGCCGTCCATGTTGAGTGTGTTGACGTCATACTTGAAACTCGAAATTCTGTCGATGCTCCGTGCCAACGAGTCATATAAAATGTGGTAAACAAGGTCGTTAACGACGTAGTTTTTGGGCGTTTTGTCGCATGGGTAATAGTCCATGAATGCCGCCTCAAATCCCGATGCTGTCGAATCTTCTTCCAAGGCGTACACAAAATCCTGAGGTTTGATATCGAGTGGTTCCGGTTTCACTTTGTCGCCGGAGCGTGGTGCATTTGCAAAATATTTTTCCACTAACGGCTTTACGAACTCCATGTCAGCGTCGGCAACGATGGTAATGAGGCATTTGTCGGGAGCAAAACATTTTTGACGGAAGTCCATATAGTCGCTCTTGTTGATTTTTGAGAGGTCATCGGCTGTGATGTATGGCTGTCCGATGATGTCGGAAGCAATGTAGTCGAGCGGATTGCCATGTTCTTTGAGGTATTGGATGCGCTTTTTCTTGTAGTCGTCAAAGTTGACGTATGTGGGGTTATTGCCGTACATCACTTCGTGCATGAAGTTAAGGAGAGAATCGAGAGCCTTGTCATGGCTTATCATATTTTTTATCATCACCTGATTTGCGGCGAGTGTGCTGCCGGTCATTGCCGCCACGACTTGTTTGATGCCTTTGCGGGGCGATTCGGGCAGAGCCGATACGTCCGCGCTGAGTCTAACGTTGCAGTAGCGATATTGAGAAGTGGTCACCAACTGTATTCTGAAACCATTTGGCAGCGTGATAACTTGGCTGTTTTCAATGCATTGCAATACGTTGCTGATGTCCTGCGCGGCGAGCGGTGCCGTCAGTAGGAGCAATAGTGTGATTGTTATATGAAATATTCTTGACATCGTAGTTCGTTTTGAGTGTTGGCGACAAAGTTAACAAAATTTCTATGAAAAAGGCCGCCACCGGTCAAAAAAATCTTCCGGCGACAGCCCCAAGTATATAAGTCGAGTTATAAAAAAGAGTTTTTTAGAATTGTCCGAAACTGAATGTCACTCCGTAGAACAGCGAATTGAGACCGTCGGAGGATATTATCTGAGCCTTGGTGTCGTAATATTCAAGGTCGTGACCCATGAGGAACTTGTATGAAACGCCAAGAGCGATGTGGAAGTTTTTGACGACATTGAACTCCACCCTTGCGCCTGGCTCCACTTCAAACACAATGCTGTGATCTTCACGGTTGTAGCGGCTGCGATAGTGGTAATGGTCATCATAGTCCGCCCATGCGTCGTCGCTGTAAGACAAATCGCCAACACCAAATTTTATCGGGAACGAAATGTGCACCGGCGAGCGGTATCCAACAATAGGCTTCACAAACACGCCGCCTGTTATGCAGTCGAATTGATACTTGTCGTTGTCGAGTTGTTTGTCGGCTTCTTTGGTTGTGACAAATCCATTGCCATAGAGACCTAATTCAACGCCATGTCCGATGATGACGCCTGCCTCAATGCCGCCATTGAATGTCGCGCGACCGTCAACAGAGCCTCCTCCAATTGTTACGGAGCCTTCAAAACCTACATCCACACATTCCTTGCCCTCGGGACGCTGGAATATTGTGCGCTGTTCGTCTTCCTGCTGTGCCGCCGAGAACAATGGCAGCGCAAGGAGCGTTGCGGCGGCTATTATATGACGTATTTTCATAATGTTGTTTTTTTAGTTTTGTAATGCAACAATTATTTGTTACTTTTGTTACCACAATCATAAATTACAATTACCGTTCCATTTTTTCGTGATGAAGTATTTTTTGATAGCGGGGGAGGCGTCCGGCGATTTGCACGCCTCTAATCTGATGAGGCAGTTGAAGGTCCAAGATCCCGATGCTGATTTCATGTTTCTTGGCGGCGACCTGATGCAGGCTCAGGGCGGCAAGATGCTTGTGCATTACCGAGAAATGGCTTATATGGGCGTTTGGGAAGTCATCGCTAACGCCGGCAAGGTCAAGCGAAATTTTAAGGTCTGCAAGGATGCGATGTTGGAGTACAAGCCTGACGCAGTGATACTTGTGGATTATCCAGGTTTCAATCTAAGGATGGCGCGGTTCGCCAAGGAACACGGACTGCGTACTTATTATTATATATCGCCGAAGATTTGGGCGTGGAAAAAACGTCGTGCCTACACCATCAAGAAGTATGTTGACAAGATGTTTGCAATTTTCCCGTTTGAGATAGATTTCTACAAACAATTTGATTATCATGTGGAGTATGTCGGGAATCCACTCGTGGACGCTATGAAGGAATCGGAGTCTCAAATGCTTGATGGCAAGGCTTTTCGTGAAAAATATTCTCTGTCAGATGCGCCTATCATCGCCCTCGTGCCTGGCAGTCGCAAGAGCGAGATAGACAAGTTGTTGCCTGAAATGTTGGCTGTTGTTCCAGAGTTTCCTGACTATCAGTTCATTGTGTGTGGTGCGCCGGGTATTGCGACGGATTTCTATGACAAATATGTGGCTGGCAGCGCGGTGCGTGTAATTTTCAACGACACTTATAATATTGTGCGCAATTCAGCAGCGGCGGCTGTTACGTCCGGCACGGCGACTTTGGAGACGGCTTTCCTTGGCACTCCACAGGTGGTCTGCTATAAGATGAGTGGGTTGACGTATGCTTTGGCGGAGATGTTTGTAAAGATTAAATATTTTTCACTCGTAAACATTATTGTCGGTCGCGAGGTTGTCAAGGAACTTCTGCAGTCACATCTTAGCAAGGACATTGCAGACGAACTGCGTCATATCCTCAATGATGCCGACTATCGCGCCGCTATGCTCAAATCCTACGACGAAATACGAGCCACACTCGGCGATGGCCTTGCCTCGGCGAATACGGCGAAGGTGATAGTGGGGGAGAGGAAAGATTAAAGAGGAAAGATTAGATATTTTCTATCAATTTTATTTTGTAATTGACGGCGATTTGATTATTTTTGCAGTCGGAAACACATTAAAGAAAAACAATGAGCGCTGATTTCAAAATTATCATTGTGGCACTTGCTTTGGTTGTATGGCTTGTGTCGTTTTTTGTAAGGCAACAGAACAGGTCTTTGGGCGTCAAACTGTCGTGGATCGCTGTCATTCTTGCGATGGTTTCGGTGGTTATGTTTTGGCTCACATGAAAAATGCTGCCCTATATGCGTCAATCGGCACGTATGTTGCAATGTAATTTTGAAGGAATGATGTTTATCAAGCGTAAAAAACCGACCAACTAAATCTTTTGCATCATGGAAAAGCCAAGGGTGTTGTTTGAGGAATGTCCCGCTTTGGGCGGATATACGCTCACGGTCAGGGACGACTGGAGTTATAAGCCGAAGAAGGTTTCCGTCACCGTTGAGGAGAAGGAGGCCTATGAAAAGCATTTCGGCAACAAACTCATTACATACAACGAGTTTATGGAATGGTGGAAAGAATATAACAACGTCAACAAACGCAAGGGTTTTGAACTCGATATGAGCATGTAGTTCTATCCCCTCGCAGGCGACGCAAACAAAAAACTATTAAACAGAAATGAAAGAAACGGTCAAAATATTCGAAGAAAGCACGATGGTAGGTGGCTGGGCCCTCGCAGTACGCGATGACTGGAGCTACAAGATCAAGCGTGTCAACGTCACCGACGAGGAGAAGGCGGCGTATGAGAAGGAATTTGGCGACCAAATCATTACATACGACCGCTTTTTCAACTGGTGGGTCAAGTTAAACGATTTTGGAAACTACTCAAAATAGATATATAAAAAAATACCGCCGTATGGCGGTATTTTTTTATTGGGGATTTTTCTTTTTACTTGCCGGATTCTTTTGCGCCGGTTGTGTCGGTTGTGTCAGCTACGACGCTTGTCTTTTCCACGCTGATTTCCACGCCCTCTGCTATGAGAACAAGGAATGTTGTTTCTGTGGAGCCTGAAATTGTGCCGTGGATGCCGCCGACGGTCATTACCTTATCGCCTTTGGCGAGACCGTTACGGAATTGTTCGAGTTCCTTGTTACGCTTTTGCTGAGGCCTAATCATGAAGAAATACATAACCACGCCCATCAAAAGGAGCGGCAAAAGGAGCTGTGAAAATGCTCCGCCGGTGCTTGTTGCTGCTGTTCCGGCTGCCGGTGCGCCGTCACAAAGGATGAAGTTCAAGAATGTCATTTTATTTTTGTTTTATGTTTGTAATTACGATTTATGTTTTTCCTTTTTTTCAGTCGTTGGTCTTCACTGTGCCTTTCAGGACGAGTTCAAAGATATTGTCCTTGCAGTTTGAAACAACTTTGATGGTCTTGTATTGGGCGCCTTCCTTGCCATCGGAATCGAAGCGGACGCGGATTGTGCCTTTCATGCCCGGGGCGACGGGTGCGCGGTCGTATTCAGGGACTGTGCAGCCGCATGAGGTCTCCACCTTGCGGATTATCAGGTCGGCTTTGCCAGTGTTTTTGAATGTGAATGTCGTGCCGACTTGCTCTCCCTGCAGAATTGTGCCGAAGTCGAATACCGCCGTGTCAAATTCAATCTCTGGTTGGAGCGTGGTGTCCTTAGTAGAGGAGTCAGCGGATGATGCGCTTTGTGTGCCGCTGTTGGCATTGTTTCCGCCGCATGATGACATTATCATCATGGCAACGAATGTCAGTAATATGCAAATCCTGTACATGGTTGATTATTTGATGTTTATGGTTACTCTGTCGGCAGTGCGTCTGTGGGTTTTATTATGTCGCCGGATTCACGGAGTTTCTGCACAATCTTGTCGAGCACTCCATTGATGAACAGCGGGCTTTTTTCTGTGGAATAGTTTTTTGCTATTTCAATGTACTCATTGAAGGTTACGCGCAGGGGGATGTTCGGGAATTGTTCAACCTCCGCTAATGCCACTTGAATCAAAAGGATGTCGAGCAAGGCGATGCGCTCCAAATCCCAGTTTTCGGCATTTTCAGAAATCATTTCGCGATACTTGTCACAGCCTGCAACCGCCTTTAGCAGAAGTTGGTCGGCGAATTGGGCGTCTTCGTCGTTCTTGTATTTCGGCAGCACTTTTGCGTTTGCGCCATGACTGGCTTTGTAGCGGTCGATTGTGCGGAGCGCCATGCCGACGAAAAATTCAACAGTGTCAATCCAATATACTGATTGTGACTCGATTGCGTCGAAGAAGTCGTTGTTTTCGAGAATGACATGTTCGAGCATGAAAGCCACAATAGCCTTGTCTTTTGCGTACGATTCTTCCTTGTCCGCCATGTACGCTTTGTACTCGTCGGTTAGGGCGAGGTCGTTGAAGACGCTCTTTGGCACGTGCTGGTACTGCGCCCACGACAAACTGCGAGCCGTGAGGTAGGTTTGCAGGGCTTCGTTTTCCCGCAATTGTGTTATCAACTTGTTGTTGACGAATTTTTTGTTTGGGTTGAGTTCGGTTAGTGTCGCCATATACTTCAGTTTCGCTGCTTCCTGTTGACGGTCGCAGTAGTCGGCTACTTCCACGCATAACTGCAACACATAAAAATACAGGTCATACGAGCGGTCGATGCTTGCGGCAAGTTCCTTCTGCGCATTGATGAGTTCACCCTCTCCCTGATAGTACGAGTAGATGGTCTGCAACACCTTGATCCTCAATATTCTTCTGCTTATCATCGTGTAGAACGTCTTGTTTGTTTCAAGTTGCAAAGATAGTGATAATCCGTGGGATAGAAAAATTTTATTTGAGGATTTTATGTAAAAAAATAGGCACGGCAT
This sequence comes from Bacteroidales bacterium, assembly GCA_017964465.1. GTDB lineage: Bacteria > Bacteroidota > Bacteroidia > Bacteroidales > UBA3824 > UBA3824. The sequence goes on from JAGCRY010000182.1 coordinate 42,056, forward strand.
TTTTGCCGTGCCCATTTCTTTGAATGATTATGAAGAGATGATGTGTTTCGCTTTAGAAGTCCATTCCGCCGTCGTCGCCGAATGAAGAATCGTCTTCGTCGTCGCGGTCGCCGCCTTCGCCTTCTTCTCCGTCGGGGCGTTTCTCCTTTATGCTGTTGAATTTATAGGAGATGCCGAGGTTCCAGAACGGGGCTGCACGGTGTCTTTCGGTATGGAGCCAGAATTCGGGTGTGTCGGTTGTGGATTTGCTTGTGCCGGTGTTGAGCATGTCCCTCATGCTGAACGACATGGAGACCCTTTTCTTGAAGAAACTCTGACGGATGGCGAGACCGAGGTCGATGTTGCCTTTGTTAGAGGAGATGAGGGTCTTATTGCTGCCGTTATAGCGCATTGTGATTTGGATTTTTGTTGTCTTGCCGGGCGAGAGCGAGAGAGTCTCTTTTGTGCGCCATGACTGTCCGTCTTGTTTTTTCAACACGTCGTTATACACACCTTTTATATAGTATCTGCGCACTTCAAATGTGGAGTTCAAGCGCATCCATTTTGTGATATCGTATGTGCCGGTGAGTTCGAGGCCGAAATTGTTGTTTGTGGACAGGTTCTCAAACCTCGAAATCAATATGCCCGAGCCGTCTGGTGCAAGTGTGCTGACGTTTTCGGTTGCGCCGTCGGTGTGGCGATAGAATGTTTCGAGAGCGATGAAAAGATTGTCAAAGTTCATCTGGTAGTTGAGTTCCATTACATCGGTGTATTGCGGTTTGAGTCCCGGGTTGCCCACAAAACGCGAATATTCATCGGAATATCCTGGGAATGGGTTCAATGCGCGTTCCCACGGACGGCGGATGCGCCTTGAATATCCAGCCTGGATAGAATTGCGCTCGCCTACGCCTTGTGAGATGTGGATGGACGGGAAGATGTCGAAGCGGTTAATTTTGTAGGTGGAGTCGGAGATGTCGTTTTGTGTGTCCATCTGACGGTATGTGTATTCTCCGCGCAGTCCGAGTTGGAGTCCGAATTTGCCCCATGTCTTGCCGTATGTTGCGTACATTGATGTTATGGAGCGGAGGAATGTGAGGTCGTTTGAAAATTCGGGATTGCGTTTGAAAGCGTCCGATGCCTGCAGGTAGTCGTTGAATACATAGTCGGTCACGGCACGGTTGTAGTCTTCCTGGAAACCTGCTTCAAATTTGCCACCGTTGTCGTCCAATGGTTTTGTGTAATCGACATTGAAACGTCCACGGGTTGTAGATTTGTCATCGTCGATGTCGTGTCCGGTCTCCCTTTTAGTTTCTATTACACTTTGTCTGAATGTATTGTCCGCTTCACGTTTGTTGCGTGATACAAAACCGCTCGCTACAATCTTGTGGCCTTTGCCGAAGAAGTTGTGTGTGAAGGAGAAGTTTGCGTTGACGTATTTTGAATTGTCTTCGTCGTCGGATTTTGAATTGACGGTTTCGATGTTGTCCCATGTTGTCACATCGTCGTAGGCGTCTTTCAACTGTGTCCAGTTATCATAATAGGTGTGTCCGTCGCCTTCGCTGCTGAACAGACCTGCGCTTACGGAGAAGTTCAAGAGGTTGTTGTCGTCGAAATTGTAGTCAAAGCCTGTTCTGAAGCCGCCGCCGCCGAAATGACGTGTGTTGTCGTTCTTCTGGTTGACATACTTGTCGAGACCTTCCACGTTTTTGGTTATGCGGTTCGATTTGGAGTCAAATTCGTTGCCACGGCGGTTATAGTAGCCGCCCACGAAGAAGTTGATTTTGCCGGTGCGCTTGTTGATGAGGAAGTCGCCGCCGTATCGTCCTTGGCTGCCGACGTTTGCATTGACAACACCGTTGATGCCTGGGATGACGTTTTTCTTTGTGACAAGGTTGATGATGCCGGTAGTGCCTTCAGGGTCATATTTTGCTGACGGATTGGTGATTATCTCGATGTTGTCGATCATTGCAGCGGGCGTTTGTTTCAGTACGTCTGCTGCGTCGAGGGCGGTCGGCTTGCCGTCGATGAGGACTGTGAAGTTGCTGCTGCCACGGAGCGACACGTTTCCGTCGATGTCCACGTCCACGCTCGGCACACCTTCGAGAGCGTCTGCCGCGCTACCGTTGTCGGCGTTGATGTCTGTGGAGAGGTTGATGACTTTTTTGTCAAGTTGATAGGAGATGTCTTTCTTTTTGGCTGTGACCTCAACTTCCTCAATTTCGGCGTCGGAAGATGATAGTTTAATTGTGCCAAGTTGCTTAACACTGCCTGTTACCTGGATGTCCTTGATTTCCAGTGGTTCGTAGCCGATGAAGGATGCTTTTAGGCTGTATGTGCCGTTTTTCAAACCGTCAACGCTGAATTTGCCATCGTTGTCGGTGATTGTGCCGGTTACGAGAGAGTTGTTTGCCTGGTTGTAGATTGCTACAGTGGCGTATTCCACCGGCTGTCCGGTGCGTGCGTCCACGATTTTGCCGGTGATTCCACCCGCTAAAATGTTGGCGTATGTGCTCACAAATGTAAGGAGCATCAGTAACGTCAACGATAAAAATTTTCCCATTTTTTGTTTTGCTTGCTGAATGTATAAAAAACCTATTGTTATGTTGTGTATTATTGATACATTTAGCGCAAAATGGTTTAATTACATTCCAAACAAAATGTCTTTGTATGTGAATACAAAGTAGCCTATTACTGCAAACACCACAATATAGATGAGCATTTTGACGAATATTGGCATCTGGTTGTTTTTCATATTGATCTGTTGATTTATGATTTATTGATTGGACGGGAGGTAGGAGCCTTTCCCGTAGTCGATTTTGTCGAGGAATGCTTTTCCTTCCGTCATGATTTTTTCATAAAGTTGTGCGCCTTCGAGTTTGTATGTCTCGTTTTGGAGGTCGAGGTCGTCGAAAAGTGGCTGTGAGAGTTGCATGAAGTTGTCCATTTCGGCGATTTTGACGTGGAGGTCGTTTGTGAGGTTTTCGATTGCTGTGTCGTACATTTCGTTCTGCTGGAAGTTGCCATTCATGATGTTTTTGGCGTTGACCATTGCAGAATATCCGCTTGAAATCGCTGCAAACTCCTGTTTTTTCATGCGAATCTCGTTTTTTGTGTCGTTGAGTTTGAATGAAGAGTAGGAGTGCATTTTAATAAGGACATTGTTGAGGTCGTCCATGCGCCCTACCATGAGGGCGTATTTTTCATTGAGTTTGTGGAGGCGTCCTATCTGATTGAAATGAACGGCGACGACTTCGCTCCTGCCTTGACGCTGCGCCTCGTCGATGATACGTGTTGATTTTTCAATTTCTCGGTTGTTCTGCTTGATTGTGTCTTTCATTTTTACAATCTGTTTGCGGAGTTTGGCGATGTTGTCGCTGAGTTCATTGAAGTTTTTTTCGAGGTTCTTCACGTATGATTCGAGGATTTTGATGGGGTCGAGTTCTGTGAACCAGCCTGTTATCTTCCGCATGAGCCATTTGAAACCATAGGAAACGAGATTCCGCGCCCGCTTGTCGGTGATGATGAACAAAAGCAGTCCCAACACAGCAAACAAGCCCATCGTGCCCGCCACGCTGCCGTTCAAGGTCGCTTTGACGCTGTCGATGATGGGGTTATGTAACACTCCAACTGCGGCGAGTGTTCCAAGTATCACGGCAAGTCCCACCTTGCCTTCTTTTTTTGAAAAAAATGATTTTGCCATTATAGTGCTAAAATTTCCGAGATTTTCGTTATTGAGCAGCGACAAAGATAAGAAAGTTTTTTAACAAAATAAAAATATTGTTCTCCAATTTTTTTTATTAACTTTGCGGCATATTTTACACATCAAAACAAGAAAACTTCAATGGAAAAAGATCAGGAAATTTTTGACCTTATCGACAAGGAATACGACCGTCAAAAGAACGGAATCGAACTCATCGCGTCGGAAAACTTCGTGAGTGCCAATGTGATGCGTGCTATGGGCAGCATCCTCACCAACAAGTATGCCGAGGGCTTGCCCGGCAAGCGTTTCTACGGCGGATGCGGCATCGTGGACCATGTGGAGACCATCGCAATCGAGCGTCTCAAAAAACTCTACGACGCCGAATGGGTCAACGTGCAGCCCCACTCGGGCGCACAGGCCAATATGGCTGTGCTCTCCACGGTTTTGCAGCCCGGCGACACTTTTATGGGTCTCGACCTCGACCACGGCGGACACCTCTCGCACGGCTCGCCCGTCAACTCTTCGGGCAAACTCTAAAACCACGTTTCCTACAATGTAAACGAAAAGACTGGTCTCGTTGACTACGACCAGATGGAGCGCGTGGCTTTGGAGTGCAAGCCAAAACTCATCATCGGCGGCGCGTCGGCTTATTCCCGCGATTGGGATTACGAGCGTATGCGTGCCATCGCCGACAAGGTGGGCGCACTTGTGATGATAGATATGGCTCACCCCGCCGGTCTTATCGCCGCAGGCCTCCTCAAAAACCCGCTCAAATACGTTCACATCGTAACATCCACCACACACAAGACCCTTCGCGGACCTCGTGGCGGCATCATCCTCTTGGGCAAGGACTTCGAGAATCCGTGGGGTTTGAAGACTCCCAAGGGCGTTACCAAGACAATGTCGCAACTCCTTGATTCTGCGGTGTTCCCGGGCATCCAGGGCGGTCCTTTAGAGCACGTAATTGCTGCCAAGGCTGTGGCATTTGGCGAGGCGTTGACCCCCGAATTCAAGGCATATCAGACTCAGGTGCAGAAGAACGCCCGCGTAATGGCTGGCGAACTTATGAACCGTGGCTACAAAATCCTCTCCGGCGGCACCGACAACCACTCGATGCTCGTTGATCTCCGTCAGAATTTCCCCGACATCACTGGCAAGGAAGTGCAGATTGCGTTGGAGAAGGCAGGCATCACCGCCAACAAGAATATGGTTCCCTTCGACTCTCGCTCGGCGTTCCAGACTTCAGGCATCCGTCTTGGCACACCCGCAATCACCACCCGTGGCCTCAAAGAGAACGAAATCCTCCGCGTAGTTGATTTCATCGACACCGTCATCAAAAACATCAACAACGAAGACGTAATCGCCAAAGTACACGGCGAGGTAGTCGATATGATGAAAAACTATCCGCTCGACAAGTAATATTGGAGTGCGGACGGCTCGTCCGCCAAATAATCTGGCGTGCAGACATCTCGTCCGCCAAACAATTTGGAGTGCAGACACCCTCGTCCGCACTCCATTTTTTATTACGCATATTTCGTAAAATTTAAATATTCCTTAATATTCTGTTTGCCAAAAGTTTCGTAAATTGCGGGTTGATATTTTCTACTTATGGATTCTAAGAAGAAACGGAAATACAGACTTTTCAGGACGTTGTGTAGGTTCAACGAGTGGCGCATCCAGCATATCAGCACGTCGCAGTATATGATAATACTGAGCATTTTGGCGGGCTTGATAGCGTCGGTGGTGGCGTGGGTGTTGCGTACCCTCACACATTCTATAAGCGACGCGCTCAAAGATTTGAACGATTTTGCGCAGTTGGACGGGCTGTCGTTTGTGTATCCTATCGTGGGCATATTGCTTACGATGGTATTTGTCAATTATATCCTCAGGCACAATGTGAGCGGCGGCATACCGCGTGTGTTGTATTCGATATCCAAGGAAGGCGCGGTAATCAAGAGCCACAATATGTATTCGTCGGTGATTTCGAGTGCTTTGACGGTTGGTTTTGGCGGCTCGGCGGGATTGGAGGGCCCTACCGTGGTTACCGGCGCAGCAATCGGCAGCAATATCGGTCGCCTTCTGCACCTCAATTATAAGCAAAAACTTCTTATCCTCGGATGCGCCACGGCTGCGGCGTTGTCGGCGATGTTTAAAGCGCCGATTACCGGCATCGTGTTCGTATTGGAGGTCTTTATGCTGGATTTGACGATGGCGAGCCTCGCTCCGCTTTTGGTGTCGTCGGTAACGGGCGTATTGGTGTCGTATCTTTTGATGGGCTCCAATCCGCTGTTTTTTTTCCGTGCGAGCAACACTTTGGAGGCGGGCGACGTGCCGGTCTATCTGATGCTCGGCGTGGTGTGCGCCGTGTCGTCCATTTATTTTACCAAGAGTTACATCTGGGCTTCCAACAAGTTTAAGAAAATAAAAGGCCTCTGGGGGCGGTTTGCCATCGGGTGCGTGTGTCTCGCGGTGCTTATTTATATATTCCCGTCGCTGTATGGCGAGGGCGTCGGCACTATCAAAAATTGCATCAACAGCGAGGGCGACTTCCTGTTTACCAATGAGATTTTTTTAGGTGCAAGGGGCAACGATTTGCTTAGCGCGTTGCTTATTTGCGTAGTATTGTTGGTAAAGCCAATCGCAACGTCGCTCACCTTTGCGGCGGGCGGCGTGGGCGGCATATTTATGCCGTCGCTATTTGTGGGTGCGTGTACGGGGTTGATGACGGCGTTGGTGCTGGCTCAATGCGGTGTGCAGGGCATCGACGCCGCCAATATGGCTCTTGTTGGTATGGCTGGCACTATCGGCGGCGTATTGCACGCACCGCTCACGGCTGTATTCCTGATAGCCGAGATTACCGGCGGTTACAAGTTGTTTGTGCCGTTGCTGTTGGTATCGGTGGTGTCGTATGTGGTAACGAGAAGATTCATCAACAACAGCATCTACACCTATCAACTTGCTCAGCGCAACGAACTTATGACACACCACGCCGACAAGAAGGTTATCAATTTTATGAAACTCGACAAACTCATCGAGCGCAATTTTGCCGTCGTGTATCCCGGCGATTCGCTCCGCGTGTTGGTGAAGGCGGTCGAGGAGACTTCGAGAAATATTTTTGCCGTTGTTGATAGGGACGACAATACTTTCCACGGCATCATCAAGTTGGACAATATCCGCAGCATTATGTTCAAGCCCGAATATTATGACAAGGTTTTTGTGCGCGACCTTGTTTTCCGCCCCGATTACACAGTCCGCATAGACGAGAGTATGGAATCGGTCGTTACTAAATTCAGCCATTCCGACAAGTACAATATCGCCGTCCTCGACCAAAACAACAAGTACCTCGGCTTCGTGTCAAGGGCAAGGATTTTCTCGATATACAGAAGGATGAGTAGGCAATTGTCGGAGGAGTAAATTTATTTCCGATACTTTGCAATCTCATCCGCATTCGGCTCCCAGCTTAACACTTCATTGATGCAGGGATATTGTTTTGAAACTTTAAGGATGACCGTGTCTCCAACGTTCACAGTTTGATATATATTTTTGTCAACAACATGACGTGAAGTGGTAGAGTCGTTGATGCCAGCCCAAATACGATATGTAGTCGTCCTATTATGGGAATATTTGTCTTTGTGAGTTATATGTCCGTTTGCAATATATGAATCTTTTAGTGCTTCGGTTACGGATGCGTATAATGTGTCATGTACATGAAAATGCATTGTTAAGGCTATTGCCGAAGACAACGCGAAACATGTCATGCCGCAAATAAAATCATGTTCCTTCAACCATTTCCTTGGACAAATAAAAAAGTAGGACACTAATAATATTGCTATTATTAATAAAATTGCAATCAGGCTTGATCCATAATCTTCTATTCCTTCATTTTTGAATTTATAGTCATAGTGTTGGATTTCTAAGTGTCCAATTAGTTGTGTGATGCCGATGATTATCAGCAAAATAACGATTGATTTGATGATGTGTTTTGCCATGATGTATGTTTTTTAATAACTCCCATCCCGATACTTTGCAATTTCATCCGCATTCGGCTCCCAGTTGTTGACTTTGTTGATGCGGGGATATTCTTTGGAGACTTGCAGGATTACTGTGTCGCCGGGATTGATGCGGTTGTAAAGATCTTCGGACACTTCGTGGCGTCTTGACAAAGAGTCGTTCTTGCCTGCCCAAAGATAATATGAGCGTTCACCGTGTTTGCCTTGTGTCAAATCTTTTTGGGTGATTATGCCTACTGTGTCGTTAGAATCGGAAAGGGCTTGTTCCTCAAATGAATTTACCCGATAGTTTACAAACCATACTTTGAATACAATAATTATCGCAGCCACAATTAATGATAATACAGCATCCAATCTATCTCTTTTGTCTGGGTATTGTGGCTGTTCTAAGGCTGTGAAGTTTATAACGAAAAGTACAAGAAATTGTACTACACAGTAGAAAAAATGCCATGCAATTGTTCGCTCTCCGTCGTTGATGTCAAAGTATTTCATCAACATTATTTCAAATGGTGTGGACACAATCATTATAATCATTGTAATCAGGATTGTTTTTTGTTTCCTGATAGTGTCGTGTCCGTCGCTGTCGTGTGAGAAATCGTATTCCATAGCGTTTAGTTTTTTTTCATAATATGGTTGGTTATTTGTCCTTATTTTGATATTTGTCTATATCATCTGGTTTCGGATCCCAGATTATTATTTCATTGATGCTGGGGTATTCTTTTGAAACTTTCATAATGACGGGTGCGCCAACGTAGGACATATCATATCTGTCTTTGTCAACGGTGTAGCGCGATGTAGTGGTGTTGTTGATTCCAGCCCAAATGTGATAATAGGTAGTGTTACGACTTGACCTTGTGCTTTTTCTGGTAATATGGCCTATTGTTGTATAACTGTCTTTGAGTGCTTCTGCTACCGTTTCCTCTAATTTGTCGCCTACGTGAAACATCATTGTGAAACTGAGTGTTATTGAAAAAATAAAGCAAGAAAAACCTGTTAAACAACCATCTTTTTCTTCCCATTCTTTTGGAAGATTTTTTTCGATGCCATAGAAAGATCCTACCAATATAATGAGGAAAGCAAGCCCCGATCCATAGTCGCCTATTCCTTCTTGTTTGAATTTATTGACATAGTATCGGATTTCTAAGTATCCAATCAGTTGTGCGATGCCGATGATTATCAGCGCGACTATGATTATTTTTATGATTTGTTTTTTCATAATATGGTTGTTTTAAAAAAAAGGATTGCGGTGGATATGTCCGCAATCCTTTTTTTGTTTTTGGCAGGCGAGCCGCCTACATTCTTTCTACCTCACCGACATGATGCTATCGACGATGTATTTTTGCATTCCGCGCCAGGGGAGTGAGTTTTTGTACTCGATGTAGTGGAGTTCCACTTCGCGGCCGGTACAGCGCATGAGAGAATCACCGATGCGCTTGTCTTCGAT
>JAGCRY010000183.1 GCA_017964465.1 Bacteroidales bacterium
GATGCAGATGGGACCCGACACCGGACGTATCACTCACAAGGGCGTCAAGCTCAAATACGATTCTGATGCCGAAAAACTCGTCCTGTTCAAGGGTACTACGGGCATGGAAAACGCGCATTACCGCGATACTTATCATCATTTCGAGTTTGATGTCAACCAGTTGGAATGGACGCGCAACGACACAGCCGTGTATCTCTGCACAAGGCCTGCCGCGCCATACGACACTGCCACATTTGAGTCTATCGACCACTATTCCATGCAGCGTTACAATCAATTGCAGGGCATGGATAATGTTCACCCGCTCATCGCCCTGCGCGACTTTATGAGGGTTAAGATGTCCGACAAGTTTACAGCAAAAGAATTTCAGAAATATCTCAACAAGGAGGAAGGGCTTTTGCTTTCCGAAGTGCAAGTGCACCAGATGCTCATGAAATTGTCATACGATGGTTTTGTTGAATATGACGTCAATACTCGTGGTGCAAAAATTGCTCAAAAAATGCACGACTACCTTGGCGCTCATAGTGGCAAGAAAGACTATGACGGCATCATGATTGTCTCCAAGATGAAAAATAAAAATGGCATCAATGCCGTCATCAACCTCAAGACATACGACATGGACATATTCAACGTCCAGCCGTTCAACCTCAGTCCGGCGCGCATGGTGAAGGCAAAGCCCGATAGTTTGTCTTCTGTTACTGTACATCGTCACTTAAGCATGGAACTCCGTGGAAAAATCCAGGCTGGTCTCGCGGATTTTTATGGCGATGATTTTAAGTTTGACTACGATAATTTCCGTATTGAAATTCCTCGTTGCGACTCCATGGCGATGCTTACGGTCAATTACAACGAGCAGACAAAGAAAAAACAGATTGACTCCGTGCGTTCCGTGTTGGAGAATGTCAAGGGTGTGCTTTATCTTGATTCTGTCAACAATAAGTCTGGACGCAAGACCTACGACGAGTTTCCAAGAATCGTGACAAACGACACTTCATACGTGTATTATGACAAGTTGATTTCCGAAAGCTATTCCCGCGACAAGTTCCACATGAAGGTTACGCCGTTCAGACTTGATAGTCTCAACTTCCTCAAACTCAACGGTGTACAGGCAAAGGGCGATTTTGTGTCGGGTATTTTTGACGACATGGACGTTACCCTTACGGTGCAGCAGGATTTGTCTCTCGGTTTCGATATTCCCACGCCGGAGGATGGCAAACGCATATTCGGTGGTAAAGGTCGTTATTATCAAGGTGTAGCCCTCAACGGCAAAGGCCTTGGTGGTAATGGTAAAATTACCTACCTCACTGCAACCGCCGAGAGCGAGCATTTCACCTTCTACCCTGACTCCGTGGTCGGCGCGTGTCATACATTGATAATTGACCCCGTGACAATCTCGCAAATTGCCTCCACGAAGGACGTTGAGTCTGAATATCCAAAAGTCTCGTCCGATTCGTGCAACATTCTATGGTATCCGCATGAAGACAATTTCGCGATTTACACCAGTGACACCACGCTTAAGGTGTTTGACAAACAACTTGCTTTCAATGGTAACATCGACTATTCACCAAAGAGTATGAAGGCGCAGGGCGAGCTTCTGTATAGTGACGCGGCGTTTTTCTCAGACAAGATGCTTTTCAAAAATTCTTCCTTCGATGCTGACAGCACGATGTTCTGTAATTTCGACTATTCCACGCCAGGCGACACCACAGGCTATTTCTATACCGACCGTTACGACGTGAAATGTGATTTGAATGTTGAAAGGGTTCAGTTCGTGTTGTCGGGCGACTCGGCGCGTGTCCATTTCCCGCATCACAAGTATTCGCAGCGTACCGACTTCTTTGAGTGGACGGTAGCCGACAGGTCTTATCGTTTTGGCGATAAGCTCTCCAACTACGACGAGACCCGCATCACACGCTCTGCACCGGAATACCGCAAGATGAAACGTGTGAAATCTGACTATAAGGCATTGCTTGCAGGTGCCACAATGGTCAGTCATAAAGACTCTCTCCGTTATGACGCGCTTTATACCACATTCGCAAACAAGGAGGATGTCATCAATGTCCATGAGCCAGGCATAATCAGGGTAGTAGATTCAAAAATCAAACCCTCCGGCGTCATTCATATCAACCGTGGCGGCGATATTGATAGGTTTGAGGATGCTGTCATCACTGCAAACCTCGACACCCTCATTCATCGCGTCATAAAGACCACTGTCAAACTCCGCGACAAGCGTTATTTCAAGGCAATTGGCGGTCAATATGAATACCAGAACTACAACAAGGAAAAGGCATACCTCGACCTCGATTCGATGGAAATTCGCCTAATGAAACTTGATACCGCCGCCAAAGCACCGAAGGTTCGTGTATCCTTTGGTATTGGTAACGTGCCGGAAGAACAGAACTTCTTCATAAGTCCGCAGTTCGCATTCCATGGCAAGTATTCATTCAATGGCACTACGCCTGGTATCAGGTTCAATGGTTATGCAAAAATCCAGCAGACTTGCGACACAACCATCATGCCGTTCATCTTTGAGGGTACAATCAATCCTGATTCCATCATGTTCCCGATTTCGGAGAAGGTTGCAGACCCGAAACGCAGACGACTTTACACAGGTTTCTATTATGATGAAAAGAACCAGGAGCTCTATTCAATCTTCATGGGACACAAGCGCAATGTTTCCGACAAGGAGGTTCTTGCCGCCAACCGTGGTTTGACATACGAGCCAAAGACCAAGGAATTCCGTGAGGCTGTTCCTCGCCGTTTGCGCGACAGCAGTAATACAAGCAATTATGTTGTGTTCCAGAACAACCTCTGTAACGTCTATGCTGAAGGCACGATTACTACGAATGTCGATATGAACCCCGTTCAACTTGTCACGTCAGGCGAATTGTACCACAACCGCGACAAAAAACTGATTTCGGGTTCTATGATGATTTCGCTTAATTTCCCGATAAGAAATGATGTGGTCAAGCAAATGACTGAAGATTTGAACGACGTGTTCAATCTTGCGCCCGTGCTTTTCAATGAACAGAAGATACGCCGCCGCATGGAACTTGTGCTTGGTAATGATACCGTGCAGTCGCTTCTCAAAAACTACGAACTCTCTGGTGACCTTGGCAAGACGCCTAACGGACTTAATAAGACTATCGTCCTCAATGACGTCAAGATGTATTACGACACCGCGACGCTCTCATATCGTTCCACAGGTGAAATCGGTGTAGGTTTCATTGGCGGTACTGTCGTCGGCAAGTACATGAAGGGCTACGTTGAGATTATCCGCAATGAAAAGAAGGGCGACCAGATAAGTGTCTTCCTCCAGCCTACGCCACAGCGTTGGTACTACTTCAATTATAAGGCTGGCTTCATGTATTGCCTCTCGTCTAATGATGATTTCAATGTCAAGATTATCAACACAAAAGAGAAAGACCGTGTGACGAAGGTTGATAAAAACGAATACCAGTTTGTTGTAGGTTCCGACGAAAGCAAAAACAAGTTTGTTCGTTCATTTACAGGTGGTTTGCTCTCGGTTGATGATGCTGATGATATGAAAAACGTCAATAGCGACATCGAATCTGATGACAATCCCTCCGGCGGTGGCGACAGCGACGCCGACAACACAACGCCTGGCGACAACAAGCCCACCGATGACGACGACAGCGACTTCATCCTCGAAGACGACCCGACGCCAATGGACGACAGCCACGAACAGCAACAACAGCCACAGCAACCGGAGCCTCAGCAGCAAGAGGAGCAGCAAGGCGAAGTAGTCCCCGCCGCTGACGATGAAGAAGAACAGGACTTTATTGATGAATAAATAGCCCCAACGGGGCGTCATTACTAAGCCGTGTGCGTGAGCGCACGGAAAATTGCGCACGGCATCCGATGACAACGACAAAGTTTGATTAAATGAAAGAAAACGCCCATCTCTTTTATGCCCCCACGGCTCAAAATTCTGCCGTTGGACAGCAAATCTATCTCGATGAGGACGAGAGCGCGCACTGTGCCAAGGTGTTGCGCCTTCGTCCTGGCGAGATTATATCGGTGATAGATGGCAGCGGACACATTTACGATGCAGAGCTTACCATTTGCGACAAGAAATGTTGTGCTGCAACGATAACATCCATTGAATCAGATGTTTATATTCGTCCATACCGTAATCACATTGCCATTGCCCCCACAAAAAACATCGACCGTTTTGAATGGTTTGTGGAAAAGGCGGTGGAATTTGGTATCGACGAGATTACGCCGTTGCTATGCGACCATAGCGAGCGCAAAATTCTGAAAATAGACCGTTTGCAAAAGATTGTCATCTCGGCGGTCAAGCAGAGTGGCAATGTCATAATGCCAGTTGTCAACGAACTGACACCGTATAAAGATTTTGTAACAGGTTGTAAATCAGATTGCAAGATGATTGCACACTGTGAGCCGCAAGAGAAGAAGTTTTTCACTCAAAATGCCAGTGGAGCCAAGGATTTTTGCACACTTATAGGACCCGAAGGCGATTTTAGCGACAATGAAATTGCCCTCGCGCTTGACAATGGTTTTCGTCCCACGTCTCTCGGCAATACACGCCTTCGTACTGAGACCGCTGGTGTAGCCGTTTGTGCTTTTTTGGCGGAAATTTTTGGAGCTGGAGAACTATGATTTTTTTATGAAAAGTATTGACTGTTAGTATTGTTACGAGCGAAACTGAAAAAAAATACAAAAAATATTTGCATTTCCATTTTTTATGGATAAATTAGGGGCGTAATACATGATTACAAATTCAAAAACTAATTAAAAATAGCAAATATGGATCTTTCTTCAATTCTCAAGACAGTGATCTCGCTCGCCGATGTGGTTATCAAAAAACCTACTACGTCGGTACAGAACTCTGGCATTGACCTTTCGTCCATCATCAGTATGGCAAGCATCTTCATGGGTGGTAAAAACAATAATTCCTCTGCTGGCGGACTTGGTTCCATCCTAGGCAGTGCGCTCGGCAGTGGTTCGCTTGGCGGCATGCTCGGAGGCATGATGGGTGGTGGTCAGCAACAGCAGCCCCAGCAGCAGTCTGGCGGTGGCATGGGTGACGTGCTCGGCAGTGTCCTTGGCGGCATGGTTGCTTCGCAGATGACCAAGCAACAGCCCCAGCAGCAGTCCGGTGGCGGCATGGGCGATGTGCTCGGCAGCGTAATTGGCGGCATGATGGGCGGCGGACAGAAGCAGCCTCAGCAGCAGACTGGCGGCGGCATGGGCGACATCCTCGGCGGCGTGCTTGGTGGCATGATGGGTGGCGGTCAGCAACAGACCCAACAATCCGGCGGCGGACTTGGAGACCTTCTCGGACAGTTGACCTCACGTGCTGGCACAATTAATCACATGCTCGATACCTCTAACGGTCAAAAACTCTCTGCCGACGAGAAAAACAACCTCACCGACGTACTCAACATCATCAATGCGACCAAGATGTTTGCAGGAAAATAAACGGGAATTTGCATCTTAGATGTGATTCCTTTATGATACAAAAATTACCGTCAATTTCACATCAATTATCGGAGAATAATCTCGTTAATTGATAAAGAATTGACGGTAATTTTTTTTAATCTCAAACGCCGTAAGAAGTTTGAAGAGTTACTATACGCTTGTAACTGCCTTTGCGAGTTGGTCGGCGCAGGAAGTTGGTTTTTCACGGCAGGTGTTTCCACCGAGGATTTTGGCAATTTGGTCGGCGGGCATACCGTTAACGAGCTTTGAAATGGCTTTCAAATTGCCGTTGCAGCCGCCAGTAAAGGCGACATTGGTCACTACTCCGTTTTCGTCCTTGTCAAAAGTAATCATCGTGGAGCATGTGCCGGAAGTTTTGTAAGTGTATTTCATATCGGTTATTTTTTAAACTTGCTGCCGTCCTTGAAGGCATTTCCAACCTTTTCGCCGAGTCTGATGTAGGCGTGGTTTGACGAGTCGAATGTGATGGGGTCGAGTTTTTGTACGTCGATTTTGCCATCGGCGGTCAATACCGATTCGTCGGCGTTTACGTTGATGATCTCGCCGAGCAGACGGCATGTTGCGTCATCGTAGCTGATTACCTTACATTCCAAGCACATCGGCAATTCCTCAATCATGGGCGCGTCCACGTTGGGGGCTTTGACGGCGTGGAGACCTGCCTTGCCGATTTTGTTGGGTTCCTTGTTGCCGCTCTCGATGCCAAGGTAGTCGCACTCGGCTACATATTTGGCGGTTGCAACGCTCACCGTGAATGCGCCTTTCACCTTCAGATTGGCGACGGTCTTGTGGGTGGGGGAGAGGCAGATGTTGATTTTTGTGTCGTCTGCGATGCCGCCCCATGCGGCGTTCATTGCGTCGGCGTTGCCGTCAGCATCATACGTGCCGATTATCAGCACCGGCATCGGGTAGAGTAGGGGTTTTGCCCCGAAATCTTTTCTCATGTTTTTTGTCTTTTGTGATGGTTGATGAAAATTGCGTTTGTAAATTTATATATTTTTTTTCTCCAATAAAAAAATTTTTTTGTATCTTGGCGAAAATTTATAATTGTTAACTTTTGACCCTAAATAATATGAAAAAACTTATAATTATTGCTGCCATGATGTTGCAGGCGGGGCTGATTTCTGCGCAGAATTTCACGCCGGGCAGGAGCGGCACTAACAACAATCCTGGCTATCAGCAACCTGTCAATCAAAATGTTCAGCAGTCTGCTAATCAAGGTGTTGCGACAGGTCAAACTGCCAATACCAATGCCTCCGACTTGAAGGCTGCAATTGCAAGGTGCGAACAGTCGCCGATTGTTATCACCAATGCTTTCGGCAACTACAAGTTTGGAATGTCGGAGAAGGAATTTGTGAAAGTTACCAAGGCGGCCATCAAAGCCAAACAAGCTAAGCGCAATTCCATCGGCAACGTCGAGTATGAAATGAATTTTGCCGATGGTCGCACGTATTCACTGATATTGGCAAATGCGGCGTTTTTCAAAGGCAAGTTGTGCGGGCTTGATTTCGTTTTTGAGCGTTTTGATGCTGGCATGGCTGACATCATCATGGAGGAAATCATGCAGGGCGACCGCTTTCAGGACATGGACCAATACGCCACCACCAAGGGCTACATCTACCTGAAAGACAACCTTGAAGTGGATCTTTCGCGAGGCAGTCTTTCGTATATGAACCTTTCAGTGGTCAATCAGCGTGCCAAGGAAAACGCCGAGCGCAACCATCTGTCGAGAGATGCGTTTTAGTTTTGTTTTCATTATAACAACTATTGCGCTGTACCTGACATCATGCGTCCGAAACTCTGTTGAAATTTGCCGCACGGATTTGGGGCGCGTGGTGCTCGTTGATGGAAGCGATACCACCGCCATCATCTTTCATATCGCTGATAATGGCGACACGTTATCGGACTGGCGGCTGTATCATCCTGTGTATCATTATGATTATGGTGATGTTAATGGCGACGGGCTGCCGGAAATTGTTGTGGGTGTCGTAAAAAAGACTCGGTATTGGCACGACGAAGACAAGCGGCTTTTCATCTTCAAACTGTTTGATGGCAGGCTCATTCGTCCGCTGTGGCTTGGTTCGCGGCTCGGCTGTCCTATCGAGACTTTCCGTATTGAAAGGGATTCAGTGCCCGCCCGCATTGTTTCTACGGAGCGATGTGGAGATTCGAGTGTGAATGTGATGTATAGAATCAAGGGTTTCGGTCCCAAATTCGAGTGTTATTTGAAATGAAAAATTTATTGCATATTCACAAATAATATTTATTTTTGGCAAACATAAACTAACACAGTCATTATTATGAAAAGAGTTCTTATCCCCTGTCTTGCGCTTGCCGTATTGGCAGGATGTGGTGGCGGAAATTCTGGCAGCCAGGGTAATTCTGACGCCCAAGGCAATGCCAATTCCGACAACAACACCATCCATTCATCCTCCGTGCCGCAGGATGACGACAAAAACCTTCCGCCGCTCAAAGTCTCCGACAAGGAGTTTTTCAACGGCAAGACAAAGCTGTCCAAGACCATTGATTTCACCGAGCCTGTTGAATCAATGTCGTACCAGAGGCTCCGCTTCATGAAGGCATACGTATATGCCTCGCATGGATTTTGGCTCAAAGACTTCGACCTCAACACCTTCTTCTCCTCCCGCACAGAATGGTATGTTGATGCATGCTATGACAGGGATGAAAAAGGTGATTTCAACGGGTCATATTGGGATGATTGGAATGCCAATTATGATGCCTTGATGAAGCGTGAAAAACTTTCCGCCGAGGAACAGGAGTTCGTTGAGAAAATCGACAAGCGTATCGCCGAGCTTACAGCAAAGCGTTACGATGCACGCCAAATCGCCAATCCCGTGCAGTGCACAAACATCTACCAATTCCCGGTGATGTATGACCGCAATTCAAAGTTGTGGAAGCAGTTGTCAGCAAACAACATCGCCTTCCAGACCACTGACTATGAGCAACTATTCAACGTCTATGAAGACAACGAGTACCATTGTGTCCCCAATTTCGTAACCACTGACCTCTTCTTGCAGGCGTTCCACATGTACTTCGAGTACGCATTGAAACTCTCTGAAAACCAATACTTCACCCCAACGCTTAGCCAGTTGTGCGAGGAGATGTTTTCGCCGTCGCTGTATTCGGAAGCCACCTCCGATAAGGAAAAGGAACTCGCCGACTTCTCGCGCACATTGTTTGGAATCACCTACAAACTCCTCAATCCCAAGAAGAACCCCATCCTTCCAGAGTCGTATGTAGCTACAGCCAATGAGGAAATCAATTTGATAATGAAGGCGGAAGACTGCCCCTCGCCGTTGCTCAAGACTGACGTCAATTTCAATTACAGTCTCTTCAAGCCGCGTGGTCATTACACTCGTAATGAAACAGCAAAACGCTACTTCCGTGCGATGATGTGGTTGCAGACCGCAAGCATGGAAAACAGCAAACCCGAAGACGTTTCTAAGGCGATTGCGATTGCGTATTTCTACAACAAGATCAGCTCTCGTGATAAATTTGAGAATATGTACGATGCCATCACTTATTTCATGGGCGAACCCGACAATGTGTCCATCGTATGGCTTGCAAAGCTCATCCGCGACAATTATTCGTCGAAAAAACTCTCCGACCTTCTCGGCAGCAATTTCGGCGCTATCAAAGCCGAAATCGACAAAAAATTCAAGACCTGTAACCGCATCAAGCCAAAGCAAGCTGTCAGCGATCCCGACAAGTTCAATTTTATGCCGCAGCGCTATGTGCCTGACAATCTTGTAATTGCTAATATGTATGATGAAAAGCCAAATTCTGACCGCGCATATCCGACAGGTCTCGACGTGTTTGATGCGTTCGGTGTAAAATCTGCCGGCAACATCCTCGATTCCACCGACAAGAACGCAAAATCCTGGGGCGATTTTGCCAAGACGCGCAAACAGATGTCGTCTGAATTGTCCAACTTCAAGGATTACGACCTCACCAGCTACAACAAATGGATGCAGGTGTTGATCACTATGCAAAACACTCAGAAAGACTATCCCGGCTTTATGCAGACTCCGGCGTGGGAATGCAAAAACCTCAATTCCGCCCTCGCATCGTGGGCAGAACTCAAGCACGACGCCATCCTCTACGCCGAGCAGCCTATGGGCGCAGAATGTGGCGGCGGCGAAGATTTCCCCTCGCCCGAGCCAGTCGGATTTGTGGAGCCAAACATCAAGTTTTGGGAGACGCTCAGGGAGGCTATTGAAAATGTTTCGGAAGGCATGGCAGATATAGGAAGCGACAATAAGTTTGAAAACATCACCGCTCAGTTGCTTTCTATGGTGGATCATTGCATCGCAATATCCAAATACGAACTCAAGCATCAGCCCATCGGCGAAGATGTTTACTTCATCCAAAACATTGGCAGCACGATGGAATGGTTTACGCTTTCGGTGCTTGATCCCGACGTGGAATACGTTGATTCATGGAGTTATGTTCAGGGTGCCGACCGCAGCATTGCCGTTGTAGCCGATGTTTTCACCCGCAATATCCTCGGTTGTAACAAACAAGGAATCCTCTATGAAGCCACTGGCGCACCAAACAAGATTTTTGTTCTTGTGGAGTGTAACGGACACCTTTACTTGGCTTCTGGCGCAACATTCAGTTATTACGAATTTGTACGCGGTATGGGCGACCGCCTCACCGACGAACAATGGCAGAAGATGCTCGAAGAAAAGAAAGCACCCGCGCAGCCCACATGGTTTGCTCCGTTGCTCATCGATGAAAAGATTGAAGCCGACGAAACCTTCCTTTATTCTTCGGGATGCTAAGGTTTTTTATCATTATTATGACAACACTTGCCCTGTCGCTCCATACGGCGTGTGGCGGGGCTGGTGTTGATAATAACAGCGACCCCGACGGCATTACCATCGTCTTTGCGGGCGATGTATTGCTCGACCGAGGCATCGCGCCAATCATTAGGCGGCATGGCGTGGAATATCTATTCCGCGACGTGTCGCCTGTTTTTCATTGTGCTGATTTCACCATTGTCAATCTTGAATGTCCAATCACCGACATTGATGCGCCGCTTATGAAAAAATATATTTTTCGTGCCGACGATTCATGCGCCACTGCTCTTGCCAAAGTGGGCATAACGCATTGTGCAATGGCAAACAACCACATCATGGACCAGGGTCAATCAGGACTTGCCGACACTTACCAAAACATTCTTGATGCGGGACTTACGCCAATTGGTTATGGTCTCAATGACAGTGCCCGCCTTGAGCCAGCCATACTTCAAAAAAACGGTGTAAAGGTGGCTGTTTTCAACGATTGTGCCCTTAGTGTTGAGAATTATGACAGTCCTTTTGATGCTCCTGGTATTGCCAATGTGCCTATATCAAAACTTCTTCCTGTGATCAGTGATTTCCGTATTCATCATCCTGATATTAGGATTGTTGCATTGTTGCATTGGGGCGTAGAGTTCCGACAGAGCCCAAACCCATCACAACGCATGCAGGCGGCACAATTATTTGCCGCCGGTACAGATGTGATAGTTGGACACCACCCACACGTAATACAAGACATCGACACAATCAACGGACACACCGTCTATTATAGCATTGGCAATTTTGTGTTCGACCAGCGCAATCCACTTGGCAAAAAAGCCCTGATGCCGGTGATAACGTTCCGAAAGGATACAATTTTACATAAGGTATTTGAAATTGATATTGAGGGCAACTGTCCTACATTTCCTGATTAATATCATGTTCTACAAATCACGGACAAGACGGACGGAATAACTTTGTACAATCCAAGCTGTTGCTTCAACCTTCAAACTCTGGCCAAACACAAAATAGTCTTGCGTACTCGACCAGTAATAGCCGTAGGAACCAACATTAGAAACAGTTTTTCATAACGGAAGCCTGCAGCGGGCAGAAACACTGCACCTTCTTCCTCCAAACTCTTCCATTCTTCAACAGAAAATGCATAACTATCAAAAAAAGTACTTTCATCCCATTCGTCTGGAAAAAGAATTAATCCATAGACATCATTGACTGTCGCCTGTACATACTTACCAACACCTCTTCTTTTTAGGATATATTCCCATTCTGCACCACTGAGCGTCCTCCATAGCGTACTGATGGTGGCAGGATAATCCTCAAAACTGTTTGGTGTTTCAGCAGCACTTAAGTTTGAAGTTGGCGGATATTTCTTATGACCAAGCCAAGTCGCACTGGCGAAAAGGTCAATGAATGGTCCGGCGATGTTATCATTAGTACTTCCATTGACATTTCCATTTTGAAGACCGCCACCCACATAATCCCATTGGTTTTCAGCAAACCGCCATGTGCTGTCTTTCACGTTATACTGTAAATTGCCAGCGGCGAAATAGACCTTTTTGTCGAAAATGCTTTGGGAATGTACTTTAAACCATCGTCACAACATTCTGAGCCGGCACCTCACTGCCTCCATCAGTATCAAAAGTGATTGTGTATGTTGTAGGAGCATCATCGCCTTTCTCGTCATCTCCACACGAAACGATGGACAACAATGAGAATGAAATCAAAAGATAAAAAAGAAATCTTTTCATGATTTATGTTGTTTGGGTTATTTGAAATATCTACGGAGTCGAGACCAGTGTAATCAGCAATGGTTTCGTTTTTTTTGTTTACGCCAAAGATAATATATATTTTCGTGAATTTCCAAAAAATATGATTTAGACAAACAAAAAAACCGACTATCTTTTCAGACAGTCGGTCTTATCGAAAAATTGGCGATTACCTACTCTCCCACATTGCATCGCAGTACCATCGGCGCAAGCGGGCTTAACTTCTCTGTTCGGGATGGGAAGAGGTGGAACCCCGCCGCTATCGTCGCCTAAATGTCTTAAAAAAATCTTTGACAGACTGACCAAATTTAGATAAACCGTTTCAACCGCCGTGTGAATGCCGGTCGCCAAAGAAAGCTTTCGGGTGATTAGTACCGCTCGGCTGAAGACGTCTCCGTCCTTGCACCTGCGGCCTATCGACGCCGTATTCTGCGGCGTCCCTTGTGAGGAAGACTCATCTTGGGGCAGGCTTCGCGCTTAGATGCTTTCAGCGCTTATCCAATCCGTACTCGGCCACCCGGCGGTGCCGCTGTCGCGACAACCGGTACACCGGAGGTACGTCCAGTCCGGTCCTCTCGTACTAAGACCAGGCCCCC
>JAGCRY010000184.1 GCA_017964465.1 Bacteroidales bacterium
CATCACTTGATGGGTTGGAGCGACCATTGGGGCCCTGAGCCATGGACAGACATCCCTGGAGCGCGTGAGGATTGGTTGCCGAGATATTATCACAAGGCAGACAAAATCGGTCTTGGTTTTAACCGCTCGTCCAAGGATGGCGGTTCCAATGCCGTGGAGCAATACCAAGAGCCGCTTCGCAGTATGTATGACGACCCGCAACTTTGCCCGAAGGAGTTGGTGCTGTGGTTCCATCATTTGCCGTGGGATTATTACTTCAACGACGGCAAGACGCTTTGGCAGTCGCTCAACGACCATTACAACGGCGGCGTGGAGCAGGTGGTAAAGTTCCAAAAAACTTGGCAATCGCTAAAAGGCTCTGTACCTGAGTCAATCTTTAAAGAAGTAGAAGCAAAACTTCAAGTGCAACTCGATGAGGCTCAATGGTGGCGCGACGGTTGTATGCAATACTTCCAATCGTTTTCAAATATGCCGCTCGATTTCACGCCAAAATACACGATGGAGCAGTGCAAAGCCAAACTCCGCGCAAAGGAATATATCCCGAGGCAAAAGGACTAAAATTATAAATCTATGTATATCAGAAAATTATGCATATTATTAATTGCGCTTTTGATGACAATCGCCGCCGCGGCGCAAGACTTGCCGAAAATCGTCAAGCACGGCAACGCCTATCAGTTGATGGTGGGCGGCAAGCCGTTCTTGATGAGGGCGGGCGAACTTGGCAATTCCAATGCGTCAACTGTTGATTATTACAACCGCATCGTTGTCCCAAACCTCCTGAAACAAAACATCAACACCGCCCTCGTGCCGGTCTATTGGGATTTGATGGAGCCTACGGAGGGCAAGTACGATTTTTCGTTGGTTGACAATGTAATCAAAACCTCCGAAAAGAACGGCTTGAAGGTTGTATTCCTGTGGTTTGGCGCGTGGAAAAATTCGATGTCGTGCTACGTCCCCGCGTGGGTCAAGAAGGATGTCAAGCGTTTTCAACGGGCAGAGAGCAAGGACGGAGTGCGTCAGGAAATACTCTCGCCGTTTTCGTCCGAAGCACTCAAAGCCGACCGCGCCGCATTTTGTGCGTTGTTGACCTTTATAAAAGACCATGACCGCAATCAGACCGTCATAATGATTCAGGTGGAAAACGAGATTGCAATGTTGCCCTCGGCGCGTGATTACGGCAAGGCGGCTTCCATTGCTTTTAATTCCACAGTTCCTACGCGCTTCCCAGAATATCTTGCAAAGCATAAGGACAACCTCACAGACTCTCTCAAAAAATACTGGACTGGCAAAATCATTGGCTCATGGAAGGACCTTTTTGGGGAGAGTGTTTATGGAGAGGAGATTTTCACGGCATGGAGTTATGCAGTTTATGTTGAGGAACTTGCAAAAGCTGCCAAGAAGATTTATGCCCTGCCGATGTACGTCAACTGCGCATTAAATCGTCCGGGACGCAAACCTGGCGAATATCCTGCTGGCGGACCGTTGCCTCATTTGATTGATGTATGGAAAGCTGGTGCGCCGAGTGTTGAAATGTTGAGCCCCGATATTTATTTCGGAGATTTCAAGAAATGGACGTCAGCCTACCACCGTGAAGACAATCCGTTTTTCATTCCTGAGCATCAATACGACGCAACCGCTGGAGCAAAAGCACTTTATGCTTTCGGAGAATATCACGCATTGGGATTTTCACCATTCTCTGCTGAGACCAAACAAGCACAGTTCATGCCGCCTGTTTTGGGCGAGACATTCAGTGGTGATGCTCAGAAAGGCACTCTCACAGAACTCCCAGCCGCCTACAATCTAATTTCTGCAGCTGAAAAATTCATCATTGATGCAAACGGCACAAACAAAATGCGAGGTGTGTTGTTAGATTCTATTAATCAGCGTGATACGCTCGTTATCGGAGGCTATAAAATCATTGCAAAGCATGACTACACTCTTGGATGGTCGCCGAACGCGAAACTTCCGAACTGGAATACTGAAGGCGCAATCATAATTAATACAGCTCCTGACGAGTTTCTGTTGATTGGCACAGGCACTGTCTTGAACTTCATGTCGTTGAAGAAAAAAATGAACGTTGGAATTCTTGAAATACAAGAGCTTTCCACAGACGGCAGCGGTAAAATTCTCCGCTATCTTAATGGCGACGAGTCGCATCAGGGCAGGCATGTGAGGATTCCCGATGGAGAGTGGGGGATACAGAGAGTGAAGGTATATGAGTACTGATGAAAATATAAGTGATAACATAACAAATTATTAAACGCAATGAAAAAACTATTCGTAATCATAATGGCGATGGTTCTGATGCATGGGCTGCGGGCGCAGTCGTATTCAGAATGGAGTGCACAAGAACTCGCCAAGGCTAACACGGCGCAAGGCACGAGTCTTACGCAACAAGAGCAGTTGGTATTTTTTTATTGCAATCTCGCGCGGATTGATGGCGCAAAATTCATGCGTACCTATGCTGCGGATTACCTCACAGACAATTCTCCGGCTGTGGCGTCGCTCAAACGTGACCTTCAGCAGGTGAAAGGTCGTCCGATGCTCTATCCTGAAAAGGATCTTTGTTACACTGCAGCTCTCCATGCCACCGACATGGGGTCTCACGGTATGACTGGACACAATTCCTCGGACGGAACACCATGTTTCACACGTATCGGCAAGTATTACAAGTGTGGCACAGCTGCCGAAAATTGCAGTTACGGTTATTCAGACCAAGCCCTCGACATCGTGATGCAGTTGCTAATCGACAGGAACACCCCAAGCCTTGGTCATCGCATAAGTATCCTCAATGCCGATTATAACGCGATGGGCACAAGCATTAAGCCCCACAAATCCTACAAATATAATTGTGTGCAGGATTTTGGTGCAAAAATCATTACACCAATGCCCACAAGTTCATCGTCAAACAGTTACAATAATATTCAAAATAATAGCAACGCAAACCGCCCTACGCCGCCACGTAATGACGGTCCATCAGTTCCATCATCTGGCGATTACAATGGTTCAAATGAGGTTGTCAACGCCTTCAACTATCTCAACGCCGTGCGCAAAAATCCTGCGCGTTACAGCAATGAAATTGGGGTTGACCTCAGCGGTGTGAAACCAATGCACGAATTGAAATGGAACTTCACACTTGCAAAAGTTGCACAGGCGAAGGCTGAAGACATGGTTGAGCGCGGATATTTTGCTCACGTGGATCCTGATGGCGGTGGCATGAACTATAAAATTAATGCCGCCGGCTACACTCTCGCTTCAAGTTTCCTGCAAAATTACAGTGACAATAATTTTGAAAGCCTTGCAGCTGGAAACAAAGCGGGCAAGGACGCCATAATTCAGCTTATCAACGACGGCGGCGCAAGCAATGACAATGCCGGTCACCGTCGGCACCTTCTTGCCATTGAGCCGTTTTGGGCGAATTGCTATGACATCGGCATTGGCATGGCGCAAGGTGGCGTGTATGGATATTATTGGTGCGTCATCATTGCAAAGCATGATTTTTAGGGCGTGGGTTATTTACATCGTATTTCACTAATTTTTTTCAAAAAATAATAATCAAGGTATGAAAAAACTAATTTCAGTATTGACGCTTGTTCTTTTGAGTGTTCAACTCACCATGGCTCAATACGTTACGTTCGACAAGAACAAGGGCGGTTTCGACCTCTCTAAATGTAGCATCGTTTTTAATGACGATGAGTGGGAAGGCGTGAAAATTGCCGCCCGAAATCTCCAGGAGGACATCTACGAAGTGACTGGTAGACGTCCCGAACTCAACAACCAAAACGCCACGTACAAGTTGGTTGTAGGCACCATTGGCAAGTCTAAAGCCATAGATTCCTTCATCAAAAAGCAGAAACTTGATGTTTCCAAAGTCAAGGGACAGTGGGAGTCAGGCATGATTGTCCAGACCGACGGCAACACTATCCATGTCCTTGGTGCGGACAAGCGTGGAACCATCTTCGCAATCTACGACATCAGCCGTAGTATTGGCGTAAGTCCGTGGAAATTCTGGGCTGACGTGCCGACCGTGAAGCATGATTATGTGGCAATCATTGCCCAGAATCCTGTCGTTTTCCCGTCGCCGAAAGTAAAGTACCGTGGCATTTTCCTCAACGATGAGGCTCCATGCCTTAGCACTTGGGTGAACAACACCTTCCCCGATTCAAAATGTCCCACGGCAAATCCCGACCTTGCAAAAGGCATGAACAGTCATTTTTACGCAAAAGTTTTTGAACTTTTACTGCGTCTTAAAGCAAACTTCATGTGGCCCGCCATGTGGGGCAACGCCTTCTATGCAGACGACTCTAACAACAGCAAGACCGCCGACGAAATGGGTATCGTGATGGGTACGTCCCACCATGAGCCGATGGCGCGTAACCATCAGGAATGGGCTCGTGCGCGTGGTGCAAATGGAGCGTGGGATTACAACACAAACCAGGAGGTCATCGACAAGTTTTTCCGTGAGGGCATACGCCGCAGCAAGGACAATGAAGACCTCATCACAATTGGTATGCGCGGCGACGGCGACACGCCTCTCGGTGGACGTGAAGGTCATGATGACGAGTATGTTATGGCTCTCGAACAGAACAAGAGACTCATGGAGCGTCTTTTTGACAATCAGCGCAAAATCATCGCGCAGGAAACTGGCAAACCCGCATCGCAGCGTCCTCAGGTGTGGGCGTTGTATAAGGAAGTTCAGGACTATTACGACGCCGGTTTGCGCGTTCCCGATGATGTCACAATCCTTGTGAGCGACGACAACTGGGGCGACATCCGCCGTGTGCCAGACCATCAACGTGCTGGTGGATGGGGCATTTATTATCATGTGGACTATGTGGGAGCACCGCGTAATTCAAAGTGGCTCAACATCACACAGACCCAACAGATGTTTGAGCAGCTTTCATTGGCATACGATTTTGGTATTGAACGCCTATGGGTGCTCAATGTCGGCGACCTCAAGCCGATGGAATACCCGATCCAACTTTTCTGCGACATGGCATACGAGCCGAAGACCTACAATTTGCAAAATGTCACAACCCACACCGAAAAGTTCTTTGAGAGTGTCGTGGGCGCGGACTACGCCAAGGAAGCCGCAAGAATCTACAACCGCAACTGTCAGTTCATGGCGCGTGTAACGCCTGAAATGTTGGATTCTTATACGTATAATGTCAAGACTGGTGAGTTCAAACAAGTTGCCGACGAGTATGCACGTCTTGAAACTGAGGCTCTGCGCCTTTGGCTTCTACTTCCAGAAAAATACAAAGACGCTTATTTCCAGTTGATTCTGTTCCCTGTTCAGGCGATGGCAAATCTCTATGACATCTATTATGCGCAGGCGATGAACCGTTATTGCGCCGCGAACAACGACCCGGATGCGAACTATTGGTCGGATCGTGTTTCGGAATGTTTCAAACGTGATTCCATCCTCTGTGCTCAATATAACACCGGCATTGCAAACGGCAAATGGAACGGCATGATGATTCAGAAGCACATTGGTTATCGTATGTGGAACGACAATTTCCCTCACGATATGCTGCCGCCTACAAAACGTGTTGCCGAAGGTCAGGGCGGTTATGTGTTTGAACCTGGCAATGGCTTTGTGGCGATGGAGGCTGAGCATTATTACGCTGCCAAGGCTGACGGCGATGTGAAATGGGAGGTTTATCCCTACTATGGTCGCACACGCAGTGCGGTTGCCCTCACGCCTTACACCAAGTCGGTTGGCAATTCGTCACTGACATATCGTTTCAAGTTGCCCGCAGGTTATGCAGACTCTGTGAAAGTCCATGTCATTGTTAAATCCACACTCGACTTCAAGAACGTTGGCGGTCATGTTTGCGCCATTTCTATTGATGGAGGTGACGTGAAGACTGTGAATTTCAATGCTGATCTTCTTGACAAGCAGCCTTATCAATATACCACATTCTATCCCACAATTGCTCGTAGGGTAGTGGAGAAGGTTGCATCATTCAAGGTTGATAAATCCGACATCCACGAACTCACCCTTACACCGAAACATTCGGGTATAGTATTCGAGAAAATAGTTGTAGATTTTGGAGGCTATCAGCAAGAATACTTGTTTGGTAAGGAAAGTGAAGTGAAAAGATAGTTTTTATGTAATTTTTTGATTGTGAATTGATTATAGAAGTTGCTTGCCACGAAGTTGTAATTTTATAATTTCGTGGCATTTTTATTTTGTAAATTTCTGCCACGAAATTAAATCTTTTATTGTTTGATGTGTTAATTAGTTGGGTGTTTTCTGCCACTAATTTTCCAATTTTATTTTTATTGGTAAAATCTTTCTTGAAAATTTTGCCGTTCAATATATTATTTATAATTTCGTGGCGAACAATTTAATCGCATTGCTATGGATACATTTTTCGGTAGAAAACAGGAAATCAGCGAGTTGAATGATATTTTCAATTCAGGTCGCTCTGAGTTTGTTGTTGTGTGTGGACGGCGACGGATTGGAAAGACTTCTTTGATTCGTAAATGTTTCAAGAATAAGATTTCATTTTGTCATACTGCATTGTCGCCTGAAGAGTATACGCCTGCGCAACTTGCTGAGATGCAACTTGTTGCATTTGCTACATCGCTCAAAAATTTCGGTGCAAATCTGGATTATGACCCGAAAAACTGGTTGGATGCGTTCCATGAATTGCGTCGTTTGGTCAGTACGTTCCCAAAAAACAAGCGTTGCGTCATATTTTTTGACGAAATGCCCTGGCTTGACACCAAGGATTCGGATTTCATGGTAGGTTTGGAGAGCTTTTGGAATGGATTTGCCGACGGAATGCATAATATTATGCTCGTCATCACAGGTTCTACGACTACATGGATGAAGGAAAAACTGCTCCATAATTGTGGAGGTCTTTATGGGCGTGTCACGCAACGTTTTTTCCTGGAACCGTTCACTCTTGGTGAATGTGAGGAATATTATAAAAGCCATGGAATCTCGTTCAGCCGCTATGACCAAGCGGTGCTTTACATGGCAACTGGCGGCGTCCCTTATTATGTTTCGTGCGTGGAGAAGGATCTCAGTGTGGCTCAAAACCTCGACCAAATTTATTTTTCAAAGTATCCGCTGTTGAAGGACGAGTTTGACAGGGTTTGTGCGTCGCATGGGTTTGATGGTGAAAAATACAAACTTGTATTGAAAACATTGAGTGGAAATTTCTTGGGCTATACGCGCAAAGAAATTGCAGAACTGTCGAAAATTCCATTTGGCGGCGGTCTGTCGGAGGTGTTGAGCGCATTGGAGGAGAGTGAGTTCATAAGGTCCTACACGTTTTTTGAAGGGTCGAGGCGCGAGGTTTATTACAGGCTGACAGATTTGTTCACTCTGTTTTGGATGCATTTCCTCTATGACAGGACGAGGTTCAAGCCTGACTATTTTGTGTCATTGGTCGGGAGCAAAAAGGTTAGAGAATGGCAGGACATTGCATTCAAAAATATATGCTTTGAACATCGAGAACAAATTGCCAAGGCGTTGGGAATCAGTGGAATATTCAACAGATTTCTGCCATGGCAGTTTAAGGGTGATGAATATTATGAAAGTGCGCAGGTTGACATGGCGATTGACCGTGCCGACAATATCGTATGTTTCTGTGAGATGAAGTTCTGCGACGGTGAATTTGAGGTTTCGGAAGATTATGACATGGAGCTCAGGCACAAACAACAGACGTTCATCGATCAGTCCAAGTCCAAAAAAGGCCTCAACATGGTTCTCATAACCACATTTGGCGTCCAGAACAACATGTACTATTCAAATTTCCAACACACAGTGATATTGGATGAATTATTTTGAAATATGTTGGCGATTACATAAATTTTTTGTTAACTTTGTGCCGACTAATGACTATTAATTTACATAAGAAATATTATGAAAAGAAGTTTAATTTTTGCGGCTGCGCTTGCCTTGACTATGAGTGCGGGCAGCGTCAGCGCACAAACTTGGCAGGGCTCATGGGCTACAGCTGTAGAATTCACGGGTCCGGGCGATATGCCCAAGGAAAGCCTTTCAAATAGGTCTTGCAGGATGATTGTCCACGTATCGACAGGTGGCGACGTCATCAGGCTGCAACTTTCCAACACTTTCGGCTCGTCGGAGACCGACATCCGCTCCGTCTATATCGCCGACGCGGGCGAGGCGCAGCAGATTGACACCAAGTCTGCCAAGTACCTCACTTTCAACGGCAAGAAAAACATCACGCTTGCCAAGGGCGAAAGCGTCTATTCCGACGAAATCGCCTACAATCTCAAACCGCTCCAACTCCTGAGCATCACCATCAACTATGGCGACCGCACTCCCGAAAACGCCACTTCGCATCGTGGCTCGCGCACAACGTCGTACATCATCAACGGTGAGAGCAAGCCCAAGAGTTACTACGACCCGCAGGAAAAGCTTGAACACTGGTACAACATCGCCTCCATCGAGGTAAAATCCACCAAGAAGTCGCCTGTAATAGCCTGCCTCGGTAATAGCATCACCGACGGACGTGGCACTACCACCAACAAGCAAAACCGTTGGACAGACTTCCTCGCAGAAGGTCTTGGCGGTAAGGTGGGCGTATTGAATCTTGGTATCGGTGGCAACGCCGTAATCAAGGGCGGACTCAGCGAACCGGCTTTGAAGCGTTTTGACCGCGACATTTTGGGTCAGCAGGGCGTTACGTCGTTGATTATATTTGAAGGTGTCAATGACATTGGCGGAGCGCGCAACAATTCCGAACAACTCGCCAACGACCTCATCGCCGCATACCGCGAGATGATGGCTAAGGCTCACAACAAGGGCATTAAAGTGTATCTCGCCACGATTACTCCTTTCAAGGGCAACGGCTATTACACGATATTCCACGAGGCTGCGCGTCAGTTTGTGAACGACTGGATTCGCAACTGCAAGGAGTGCGACGGCATCATCGATTTTGATGCTCTCGTTCGCGACCCTCAAGACCCCGCAAAACTCAAAGCCGAGTACAGCGATGACTGGCTGCACCTCAACCCCAAGGGCTACGAGGCAATGGGCAAATTGGCGGCTGAAAAAGTGAAATAAAAATTATCTTATGCCGCTGCAAAGTTGAAATTTTTTATATAACTTTGCGGCGGTATCATTGAAAAAATTACACTACAGAGAATTATTAATTACTAACCAAAATAATATTATGAACACTCAAAATTCTGGCAATGTGGCCAATGGGTTCTACAAACTCTCTTGGCTTCAACGCATTGGCTTCGGCTCGGGCGACTTGGCGCAGAACTTGATTTTTCAGACTGTGGCTTGTTACCTGATGCTTTATTTGACCACGGTTCTGAAAATTAATGCAGCCTTTGTCAGCACCCTGATTCTCACGGTAAGGCTCATCGACTGTTTTTGGAGTCCTGTCGTTGGTCGTTATATCGACAATCACAATCCCAAATTAGGCAAGTACCGCTCCTACCTTCTTTACGGCGGCATTCCTCTTACGATTGCAGCTTGTCTCCTGATGCTCCCGCAGGCGGCTGAATGGGGCATGACCGCAAAACTCATCTATGCAACAGTCAGCTACACATTGCTGAGCATGATTTACTCGGTGGTCAACATCCCCTACGGCTCCATCATGGCGAGCATGACTCGTGACAACGACGAGGTGCTCATCCTCACCTCCACCCGTATGGTCTGCGCTAACATCGGTCAGATTGTTGTTCAGGCAGGCTTCCCCATCGGACTTGCAATGTGCCTCCATTCCGCTGTCAACTGGGATCAAGCCATATTTATGGCAATTGGTACGCTCCCCGCGTTCATTATCCTGCCTTTGATGCCTAAATTGAAGAAGTGGTTAGGTAAAAAAGGTCTCTATTACACTCTTCTCTCAATAGGTTTGGCGGGATTTGTTATTTTGTTCTGCATTGGTAAATTTGGTGATGTTAAGAGTGATGCTTTGACATTGTGCGTTATTCATATAACTGACACTGTAGAGATTGCCATAACTGTCGTTCAAATTGCTAAGATTATGACAGGCATAGGCCTTCTCGTAGGTTCGCTTATGTGGGCACTTGTTCCCGAGGTAATCACCGAGGCAGAGTACCGCACTGGCAATCGTCCCGCCGCTACCGTCAACGCCCTCGCAGGTGTTGCATTCAAGGCTGGTTTCTCAATCGCTGGCTGGATCACCCCGTTGGTGATGAGTTGGATTGGTTTCAACCTCGCAAGCGAGGAGTCGGCGTTGCCTACTGATCCTTCCGCGTGGTTTACCGTGACCTGTATTTTTGCAATCGTTGGTTTTGTACTCTTAACGCTTTGCTTTATGGGCAGCAAGGAAAACATCGCCACAACCCCTGAAAAACCTGTTTCGTTTGCAGAAATGTGGCAGGAGTTCAAGGCAAGCAAGTGCCTCCAACTGGTGCTCGGAATCTTCGTGGTAGTGTTCCTGGCATCGTTCATCAGCGCACCTGTAAATGCTTATTACACAGAGTTGAGCAAGTATTCGGAGACCGCGCAGAATGCAATTTTGGTGTTCACCACCATCATCCCCGCATTGCTTCTCGTTGTTGTGGGACTCCTCGTTCGCAAGTATCCGCTCACCGATGAGAAACTTGACGAAATGAGCCGCGAAATCGATGCGCGTCATCAAAACAAGTAATCAATTAATCATTTTTTAATAGTAGAGACGCGCCAAAGCACGTCTCTACTTTATAATATCACTACAATAACACTCTTATAACACGATGAATCTTACAAGAAAAACAATTCCAATGGCTTTATTGGTGGCATTGGCTTTGACATCCGCCTGCAAACAGGGCGGGCAACCCGCCACAAACACAGAAGCCGCACAGCAGCCCAAGGAAGTAAAATGCGAATACGTCGATGACGGCAAACCTTCTATGCGCAAGGCTTTTGACGGCAAATTCCTCATCGGAGCGGCTGTCAACACCCGTCAGGTGGCAAGCACCGACCCGAAGGTAATCAACGCCATCCGCAACAATTTCTCCGCCCTCGTACCCGAAAACTGTATGAAGCCGGAGGAAATCCATCCTAAAAAGGATCTTTACGATTGGGGCGATGCCGACGCCCTTGTGGAATTGGCACAAAGAAACGGTCAGGTTTTGACTGGACACTGCCTTATCTGGCATTCGCAAGTGCCGTATTGGTTTTTCAAGGATGATATGGCACAGCCCGTTACCCGCGAGGAACTCATCAACCGTATGAAGGAGCATATCACCACAGTTGTACAGCATTTCAAGGGAAAAATCAAAGGTTGGGATGTTGTCAATGAAGCGGTAATGGAAGACGGAAGTCTTCGCAAATCGCCGTTCCTCAATATCATTGGCCCCGATTTCATCAAGTTGGCGTTCCAATTTGCGCACGAGGCTGATCCAAATGTCGAGTTGTATTACAACGACTACGGTATGGACAATCCCGCTAAGCGCGAGGGTGTCATCAAACTCGTCCGCGAACTCAAAGCCGCAGGTTGCCGCATCGACGGTATCGGTATGCAGTCGCACGTTGCCTTCAATACCAATCTCGACGAGTACGAAAAGAGCATCGTAGCATACGCCGCAGAGGGTGTCAAGGTGATGGTGACGGAACTCGACCTCAGCGTCTTGCCGTGGCCCAAGGGCAATTACGGTGCAGCTGTGGAGACCAATTTTGAGTATATGAAGGAGATGAATCCCTACACCGACGGACTTCCCGCTGAAAAGGCTCAGGAGCAGACGGATTTCTTCGTGAAACTCTTTGGCATTTACCTCAAACACGCCGATATTATCGACCGTGTGACATTCTGGGGTGTTACTGACGGCGACAGTTGGAAAAACGGCTGGCCGATGCCTGGTCGCACCGACTATCCGCTTGCCATCGACCGCAACTATCAGCCCAAGCCGTTTGTGGATGCGATCATCAAATTGGCTGAGGAATCCAAATAAGATTTTAACAATTAATACCTACTTTCTAATATGACACAGAAAAGATATTTGTTTCCGGCCGACTACATGGCAGACCCCGCCGTTCACGTATTCAACGGCAAGATTTTCATCTATCCGTCCCACGACTGGGAGGCACACGCCGCTGAGGATGACGATGGCGGACACTTCCAGATGAAGGACTACCACGCTCTTTCTATCGACGGTGACCCGATGACCGGCAAGGTCAACGACCACGGCGTTATCTTCGCCGTTGAGGATGTACAGTGGGCTGAAAAACAATTGTGGGACAGCGACGTAGTGGAGAAAGACGGCAAGTATTACTACATTTTCTCCGGCAAGGGTTACGACGGTGTGTTCCGTCTTGGTGTGGCAGTTGCCGACAAGCCCGAAGGCCCATTCGTACCTCAGCCGCAGCCCATCCGTGGTTCGTTCTCCATTGACCCCTGCGCGTTCAAGGACGACGACGGCACGATTTACACCTACTTCGGTGGACTTTGGGGCGGTCAACTCCAATGGTGGCAACCTTTTGCATCCGGCTATGCTCCCGTACACGGCAAGCACGGCGACGACAATGGTCTTGTTGATATGGGTTCCGAACCTACCCGTAACGGCGAACTTTTCGCTCAACCCGACATGCCCGCGTTGCCGAGTTTCGTGGTTAAGATGAGCGACGATGTATTGCAGTTTGCAGAGGCTCCCCGTCGCATTGTTATCCTCGGCGAGGACGGCAAGCCGCTCAAAGCAAGCGACCCGCACCGTTTCTTTGAGGCTTCGTGGATGCACAAGTACAACGGTAAGTATTACTTCTCGTACTCGACAGGCGACAGCCATTACCTCTGTTACGCCACTGGTGACAATCCTTACGGCCCGTTCACCTATCAGGGGGTAATCCTCACGCCGGTAGTCGGTTGGACTACTCACCATGCCATCGCAGAGTACAACGGCAAGTGGTATCTCTTCCACCACGACTGTGTACCGTCAGAAGGCAAGACCTGGCTCCGCTCGTTGAAGGTCTGCGAATTGCAGTACGACAAGGACGGCAAGATTCAGACGATTGAAGGATTGGATAATGCTTAATGCACAATGCGTATGCGTTATGCATAATTCATAATGCGTAATTTAGAAAGGGTAGCCCTCACGGACTACCCTTTGTTGTGTCGCACCGTTGGTGCTATTGGGGTGAGATGACAAAGAACTTTGCCTTTCAGCTGCATATCAATACAATTACAATCAAAAGTATTATTATAGCAAGGATAACCACTAATGTTTTTGTGTTGTCTTTTTGTGTTGATTTTGAGGAAGAATGTCGGCTTATGGGTGATTTTGAGGAAGAATGTTGGCGTATAGGGGTGTCGTCGTATTTTTCGTCCAGATTGAGCGATTCGTTGTATATGGTTTCGCGTATGGTTGATTCGTCAGGTTGACTGGTTTCAATAATTTCGAGATTGTATAATGCCGTAGATCTTAGGTTTTCGGGGTCGGTGGGTAGTTGATTGAGGAGCTCTATTGTTTCTTGTATATGTTCATGGGCGGATTGGAATTCGTCATTGTTTAGCTCCGCAAACGCAAGATTGTTTAATGTCAATGCCTTTGCGTATTTGTGATTGTCATTATCGTCCAATTGATTGATTAGGTCAAGAGCTTTTTCGTAGTGATATTTTGCGCCATACCAATTGTACCATTTTTCTACTTGTTTTGCGATTTTTATATGCTCCATCGCTTGCTTGCCTAACAATTGTGTTCCGTCTTCGTATTTTGAATCAGCGAATTTTTTGTTTGCAATGGCATAAAGTAGGTTGAAAATTGTGTTAACAACATACTGTCGGTCATTGTTGTTTTCCGATAGATTTTCATCCGTTTCAAAGTCGGTTGTGTGCAATATCCTGTTGCACAAAAAAGATCCGCCATTAGTTTGCAAATTGATATTCTTGTAGTTGGAAAGTTCCGGAAATATGGTTGGGTCGAATTGAATATTACAATTAGCAATAGGAATGATGTTCTGAATGCCTTGTGCCTTTTGCTGTTGGATGGCTTTTTCTATTACTTCATAATACCAATTGGCGGTTTGGTTAAAAAACGAGTTGTCACTGATACAAATTACAATGTGTTCTGCGTAACGTAATGCGTTTTGCAGCGATTCAGCCCATTCGTTTGCCTCGTTGTTCCAATCCTTCCTGTCAACAAAGATTTGGTCTTCGTTGATAATTTCTTTGAGGATATTGTACACGGAGTCTTTGAGTTCCGTGTCGTCTCTATGACAGCTGATTAGCACTTTGTATTTGTATTCCATAGTCAAAAATCTTGATTCGTTTATCTTCCCGTAATGTTATTTACGGCGTTGCAGATGATGTCGGCGGCGGATTCAATGCCGATTTTTGCGGTGTTGATTACAATGTCGTAGTGCGACGGGTCCTGCCATTTTTCGCCGGTGTAATGGGCGTAATGGCGTTCGCGGGCTTTGTTTTTGATGCGGATTACCTCACGTGCCTGGTCTTCGGCGAGGTTGTCCTTGTTGCGGATGAAAGTGACGGCGTAATCCTCGTCGCTGCGGATGAAGATGTTGAGACAGAAAGGGCGTCCGCGCAATACATAGTCGGCGCAGCGTCCAATTATAACACATGATTCCTTGGCTGCGTCACGGATTATCTGCGATTGTGCCGAAAATACCGCCTCGTCGCGTCCAAGGCTTCGTATCGAGGTGTCCTGATCCCATTGTTGAACCTTTTCTTTTTCAAGTCCGAGTTTCTTGGCTGTTTCGCTGATGATTTCCTTGTCATAGAAATTTATGCCAAGACGTTGCGCCACCATGTACCCGATGTCGTGACCACCGCTGCCGTGCGTTCGTGCGATTGTAATGACAAGAGGGAATGAGTCTTGGTTGGTCTGCATACCGTCTGCAGCGGATGACTTATCACTGGCAATGGCTTCGTCTTTCCAGAATACAGGTTTGTTTATTTGGGTGCGTGTGTTGTAGGTTGCGGTGACAATAAGCGATAGGAGAGTGCCTGCCCCAATGATATCCCAGCGCACAGTGCCGAAATAGAATATGCAGAATATCAGACCGATGGCAATCATTGACAATTCAAAAACAGCCGCCACAACGAATGGCGTAACATCGAGTGTCTTCGAGAAAGCCATGATAAGTCCTTCTCCTGCCATTTTTTCGTGGCAATTCTTTTGTATTGCATATCCCGCTATTACTAAGGCGATGCCTATGGTGACTTGTACGATGCGCAATGTGTATCCTGTGGCGGAATCGTCCCATTGCATCTGTTGGGTTGCTATCATTGCAAAATCCAAAAGCAATCCTGTGGCAATCGCTGATGGTATCTGCACAAGGTCGCGCATGGAGAAATCAGACCTCAGCAATATCGCCTGAATAGCCACGAAAATGATTTGCATGATGGCTGTAAGCGTTCCCACAGATAGTTCCTGCCCAGGTATGCAACCGATAACGTATGGTGGACATAACTGTGGAATGACGCCGAGATTAGCCCTTATGCACAGTGCGCTGCCGGCTGTGAATACCGCTATTGATGCGGCGAAGAGTGTGTATCGTCTGATTCCTGCGGTGTTCATGTTGGGTGCTTTTTTTGAGGTGAGCGGTTGTGCGGTTTAGTTTGATGACATCATCAAAAGCCGCGCGTTCTCGTTTTCAAATTGAAGGCTGAAACTTTCGTTATGGTCGGTATAGTAGTTGTATGTTATGGGCTTCATTATTTCCCTGTCGGCGGTAAGGATTGTCGTGGCGTAGTAGCATGTTTCGTTTGACAAAGCCACTCCACAGCATACTGTGCTGAGTTCAGAGTCTCCTATATGTTTGTCGTCGGGCTGTATCGTGGCGTAAGTCTGCATATTGAGGAAGAAACTTGCGTAAGTATGTTGTTTGTCAAAGGATGCATGAGCACCAACGAGCACGTCCTTGTCGTTTGTAGCGATCATTGACGGGAAAGAGTACATTTCCTTGTCGGAGTAACGGTAGTATTCATTGTACATTATGACGTTTCTGTCGAGGTACAATGTGTCTTCCATTAGCATATAAATGCCCCTGAAAGATACCTGAAGGTCAATGCAATGGCCGTCTATGGAGTACATTTTGTTGTTATCCTTGTATAGGTCGGATGAGTTTCCGCGTTGCATTACTACGTAAATCGTTTGCCCGAATACGCATAGGTCTGTGGGGCGGCTGTTAGTTTTTGCGGGGAAAGTGAGTGTGCGCAGTCCGTCGCGATAGACGGTATATTCGGAGTCGTCATACTTTCCAAGTACATAAAAATGCCCTTCATCCATGTCGAATTGCAACGCTTCCAGGCGGTCGTCGAGTTCCATGACACGGCGTCCGTTCTTGAATATTTCGGCGCTGTGCTTAATGGAGTCTGTGGTGTCTTTTTTGGGAGTTGCGGAGACGAGGATGAAGCAGTCGTCGTTGTGCGAACACATTTCTAACGGCTTCCTTCCGTCTTCAAATGAGAATGTCGCAATTTTCTCTTTGTTGCGGAAAAGTTGGTATGAGCCCTGTCCGTCGGTGTCGAACAGTGAGAAAACTGGGTTGTGCCATATTGAATTATCGGCGGTCTCGTCTGCGGTGTTTGTGGTCTCTGTCTGTTGCTGATTACTGCTGCCACAACTGGCTACGAATACAGTCAACAGTGCTGTTAAGACTATGTATATACGATTGGTTTTCATGGTGTTATGGTGTTTTGCGTGTCATTTTTTTATCCATTCACCCTGCGGATGTTGCAGATGGAGTTTGGGGTTTGTTGTGGCGGCGTCCTTCATTACATTGAGGATGCGTCGGTGGATGATGTTGTCGTCGTTGAAGTTGGCGATTGCGATGTTTGTGGAAGCCGAGAACGATGACAGACAGTCGTAGAGTGCATCGAGATTGTGTCCGTAGTATGCGGGCAGGTCGAGCATCTTTTTGAGGTAGGTGTGCAGGGTTTCTGCTGTTTCCTTGTTGTCGAAGTTGAGAATGTAGGTGTTCATTTTTGTATTGTCGTTTTTAATCAGTATAATTGTTGGAATGTCTTGTAGTGGTCGTCCGTGTAGAATATCAGTCCGTCATTGCTGAAGACAATTCTTTTGGCGTTTCGCTTTCCGCTTTTGTAGTCGATGTCACATTCAAAGTATTTCCGTTTGTTGGCTTTTGGGAGTTGCCCCTCATAGTTTCCGAAACGGTCGCCCCCAATGCTTTTCCCTGGTGCGACTTTTTTGAGGTTTCCCTTGGTGTTGTCCCATCCGAGGGCCTGCGCATCGGCTTTTGTGATGTAGTTGTCTGGCAGATGACCGAATGTGTGAATATAGAGGGCTACGCGCTCTTTGTCGGTGTATTGTCCTTTTTCTTTAACCTTGACGTCCGTTTCTGTTTCATCGGCTTTCTTTGTGTCTTCCGTCTTTTGGATGTCGGACGGCGTGTCATAGTTTGAGAACAACTGCGAGGGCTGGGATGAGGAAACGTCCTGTGATGCGCCGCCGGTCTGAGACGAGCCGCCAGTCTGAGGTGTGCCGCCGGGCTGCATGCATGCCGCCATGATGAGCGACATGGACAGTGTTATTAGGAATGATATTATCTTTTTCATAATCAATATGTTTGGTTATAGTGAATAAATCTTTTCTCTTTATGGCATCTGTTTGAGATAAACGATGCTTCGGTGGAGAATGACGATTTGAATCAAATCTTCTTTAGGCAGGTTGTCGGCGATTTCCGCAGGCTTGTAGTTTTTGTATCTGACGGAGTCGCTGTCTTGGTCGATTAGCAGGATTGGAGTGTCTTTTGCGATCCTGAGCGTTTCGAGCGTTGTGGACTGGTTGACAATGATTTTGTCAGTGTTGTCAAAACGTTTGTGCCTTTGGGCGTATTCTGCGGCTTCCTTGCCCGATAGCATCTTCACACGGTCAAACACCACCACGAATGTAGTGTCGCAGAATGCGATGCGTTTGTAGATTGCGAAAGTTGTGTCGGGCGTGTTGCGCCTTGTTTCTATGGAGTCCGTTCTGATGGAGTCCCGTATTCGTTGCTGGCGTTTTTCCTCGGCGTCATTTAGCCTTGTGTCGAAACACGAGGTCATGAGCAAAGCCGCCCATAGGAAACATAAAAAGTATTTCATGGTCGCTGCACTTTTTTAAATTGTTATCAAAAAGGCGGACCCGAAAAGTGTCGAGCCCGCCTTAGTTCTGCCGGAAAGCTTTTTTTATTAGTTGCCCGGAGCGATTGCGCCGCACGGACAAGCATCGGCGCATGCGCCACATTCTACGCACTTGTCAGGGTCGATAGAATATACGTCGCCTTCGATGATTGCCTCCTGAGGACATTCGTCCTTGCAGGTGCCACACGCCTGGCAGTCGGTTTTGCTGATTACGTATGCCATAATTCTAAATTTGATTGTTTGTTGTTTTAATAATAATTGTTTGTTATTTTCGTTGCAAATATAGCAACAAATAGAACACGAAACAACAAAAAAAACTTTTTTTTGAAAAAAAATTTTTAATCGGTGGCTGCAAGGTCTTGGAAAGATTGCTTTTTTTTCATTACTTTGTAGTGTTAAAACAACTAACGGAAATGAGATTATTGTATATCATAACATCATTGGTCATCGTGATTGTCTTGATGTCGGCGTGTACTACCCCGATTCATGTCATCAATCAGCATCCGGCATTCTTCGATGGCAGGAAGGTGACTGTGAAGGGCAAGGTTATCAATACTTTGCACTTGGACGACCTGAGTTTTTTCACCATCAAGAGCGGAGGCAACAAGATGAATGTCACGACAAATGACTTTCTGCCCGTGGTGGGCGATAATGTGAAGGTTCATGGTACCGTGGATGCCAATTTCTATTACCAACGCGATACCATACTCGTCATCCATGAGGTTGTAAAACCCAAGGATTCGCCAACAATGTTCAATAAGGTGGTCAATTAATTGGCTGATTATGAGATTGTTTTTGAAATATATCGTTGCTGTGCTGGTTTGCATGTCGGCAGGGAGCGCATCTTCACAGGATATGAGTGTGCAGGGCGTTGATGACGATGGCTACCCCGAAATTGTTGCGAGGGTAAGGGTTATTGCATCGGTCGAGGACAGCATACATGTCTTGGAAAAAGGTGTTAATGTGGCTTGTCACATTGAGGAAAGCGTCTCAAAATCTGGCGACAGGGGTGGCAAGATGCACGTTTTTCTCATTGAAAACTCATATTATCTCCATCATAACGGCGTTTTTCCACAGATAAAGAGGGCTGTGTCTCGTATTGGCGACTATCTTGACCATGATGATAATGCCAACATACTCTATTTTGGTCCTCAGGGACAGGGCGTCAGGTTCATAAGTGCGGAGCAGACTTCGGACATGAAAATGTTGTGTGATATGACGGGCTATCACCTTCATCCTCAAAGTGACAGCGCAGCAACCGGCAACGACCTCGAAAACGCCATCAAAATCACAATGGACTATTGCATCCGTCATCGCCGCAATTATGAGACTATCATTCTCACCCTTATTTCAAGGGGCTTTGACACGGGGAATGTAAGACAGTTTGCCTCCGATTTTTCACGTCGTGCACAGGATAACGGCATATATTTCAACATTTTGATGTACAATTCTGAATCCCAGAATGTCAAGCGTGAGTTGCAAGACCTCGCCTCCGCCACAGATGGTTGTTTCGGGCTGTTTGATGCTGGGAACATTGAACCTTCGCTTGCGCAGTCGCTCGAAAAGATTGGAAAGGCTAAGTACAAGGAGTATTTCAAGGAGTATGTCGTTTCCTTCAAAGCCACTCAAAGCGGCGAAACCAACAGTTTTACAGTGAATTGTGGCAATACGAGCGTCCTATGTGAATATACAAACCCTGGAAAGAGCGGTCTGATGGGCAAGCATCCGCTGCTTGTTACGATAGTGATTATCTTGATTGCGGCGATAGCGGCGACGATTGTGTTCATGAGGTTTCGCCTCAGAATCATACGCAGGATTGACAGCCGCGCACAGAGCCATGTCGATGAAATCAAGCGTCAAAACCGCATGTTGAAACAGGAAATCGAGAAATACAAACGCCATCCGCTAAGCATGGCGCATAAGTTTGACAATATTTATGTTGAGGAGACCCTCATCGGCGCTGGCAAACTTGTGCCGAAACTTGTCACAATGGATGGTGACCGACAGCAGGTTTTCAATATCACTAAACTCACGATGGTCATTGGGCGTAATGATACGTGTGACATTGTGCTCGAAAACCGCACCGTCTCTGGAACTCATGCCACTCTGACAAATGAGGGCGGTTTCTTCTATATCGCCGACAACGACAGTACAAATGGCATTTTTGTCAATGACATCAGGATTATGAAAAGCAAGGTCAGCACCGACGACCGAATCAGAATCGGCTCAGTGTTAGCCAAGATAGTATATTAGGTTGTTTTTATTGTTTTTTATGTATTTTATTCCATTTTTTATCCGTACTTTTGCACCGAAAAAAAATAAACCGTTATTATAAATACTATTATGAAAAGATTATTATTGACATTATGTGCGTTCAGTGTCGCGGTTGCGTCGTGCCAGAAGCCGCTGAAACCATGGGACAAGGGCGCATTTGAGACCGGCGAGTACCGCAATGTTTTCCAGGAAGCGGGCTATTCGCAGAAAGACATCGACGCCAAGGTTGATGGTATTTTCAATGATGTTTTCTTTGGTAAAAACCGTATCTATTTCGAGGTCGGCGACACTATGGGCTATGTATCTGACGTCAAGAACAAGGACGTCAGGACAGAAGGTCAGTCATACGGACTGATGGTTGCTGTGCAGATGGATCGCAAGGACATCTTCGACCGCATCTGGCGTTGGACCAAGTGTTATATGCAGCATCAGGACGGTGTGCGCAAAGGCTATTTCGCATGGAGTTGTAAGATTGACGGCACGCGCAATTCTGATGGCGCGGCGTCGGACGGCGAATTGTATTTTGTGACCTCGTTGCTGTTCGCTTCAAACCGCTGGGGCGACAATACCGGCATCAACTACAAGGCTGAAGCGCAGAACATCCTCAATTGCACAATGCCAAAGGAACTCTCCGAGGAGGAGTCGAGGGCAATGTTGCCGCCATTTATGCGCAATAACGACACCATCAAACTTCCAAAATCATCAATGTTCCTCATCGACCCGACCACAAAGTTGATAACCTTCACCCCCGACGGCTATGGTCAGCGTTACACAGACCCGTCATACCACATTCCTGCGTTCTATGAAGTGTGGGCGAAGTATGCTGATGACGGCAGGTCTGACTATTGGAAGGAGTGCGCTCAGAAATCCCGAGAATTCCTCCATAAAGCCATCAATGAGACAACAGGCCTCAATCCCGACATGTGTAACTTTGACGGTTCTTTGATGCAAGGGTTTGGCGGTCGTTACAATGCTGGCAACAATTTCCGTTATGACTCGTGGCGTGTCCCGATGAACATCGCCCTCGATTATGAGTGGTCTTGCGCCGACAAGGAATGGCAGCGTGCGTATGGTGAAAAAATCCAGAATTTCTTCTATTCCCAAGGCATCAATGACTATGTTGATCAGTACCGTGTGGACGGCACAAAGCCCGAAGGCAACGAAATTCTTCCGGCAGGTGGCTTCCCGAGGGCGTTGCGCCATTCTGTTGGCATTGTCTCCACGCTCGGTGCGGCTTCCGTGATGTGTTCTCATCCTAAGGCGAAGGAGTTTGTGGACGCGCTTTGGAATTTGAAGCACGAGCCGCTCGCAGACGGATTCTATGATGAATATTACGACGGATTGCTCAGGCTGTTTGCTGTGATGCATTTGAGTGGTCGCTATCGTATTATTGAGCCGAAGAAATAGGGCAGACCCAGATTGATATGAAAAATGTTTGGAGACATCTTTATATATAAGGTGTTTCCAAACATTTTTTGTGTGTGGAGTTGAGCATGAAGCCCTACAAACTCCATTTCTTTTTCATCAATTCAATAGTCATGTCAGCCGTGCCTTCAATGCCAAACAGTGAAACATTCATGCAGGCATCATAACTTTGAGCCGCGCCCCAGGTTTTGCCGGTGAAGTAGTTGTAATATTTTGCACGGCGGC
Source organism: Bacteroidales bacterium (assembly GCA_017964465.1). Classification (GTDB taxonomy): domain Bacteria; phylum Bacteroidota; class Bacteroidia; order Bacteroidales; family UBA3824; genus UBA3824. The sequence continues at coordinate 21,972 of JAGCRY010000184.1, forward strand.
TGTCCTCGCGTTCAATCATGAGCCTTACTTTCTCGCGGTCGTCAATTCCGCGACGCTTTGATACGCGCTCGATGCGGTCGTCGATGGGTGCCCAATAGAAAATACTCATGCAATATTCATAGTCGCGGAGAATATAGTCGGAACAACGCCCAATTATCACACAGTCGCTTTCCACTGCTGCCTTGCGTATGGCGTCGGACTGTTCCTTGAAAATGTTTTCATCGCTGATTAAGGAATTGTTGCCGGCGATAAGGTGGTTGATGTTCTGGAAAAAACTGCTTGAGACTGGCTTTTCGTCCTTCTCTGCAAAAAGTTTTTTGTCGATGCCGCTATGCTGCGCCGCATAAGACAAGAGTTCCTCGTCATAATATTTCATGCCAAGCTTGTCGGCAATGGTTCGTCCAAGAACCCTGCCGCCGCTTCCAAACTGCCGACCTATGCTCAATACTTTTTTCGGGGTCATGATAGGAACGATTTGTTGATTTTCGATTTTCAACTTTAATCTCTCATCTCTCTTCATTAAATCAACTTAACAAACTCGTCGAACAGGAATTCTGTATCGACAGGTCCGCCGCACGCTTCGGGGTGGAATTGCGTGGAGAAAATCGGTTTGTTTTTGTGCCTTATGCCTTCACATGTTCCGTCGTTGACATTCACGAACCATGCAGACCAGTCACCGGAGATGGTTTTTGTGTCGATTGCAAAGCCGTGGTTTTGGCTTGTGATATAGCAGCGGTCTGTGCCTTCGCGCAGTACGGGCTGATTGTGGCTGCGGTGTCCATATTTGAGTTTGTAGGTGTCGAAACCAGCCGCGAGAGCAAGAAGTTGGTTGCCGAGACAGATGCCGTAAATCGGCTTGTCTTGTTGCAATGCTTTTCGCAGGTTGTCAATTGTCGCCACGCACATTTTCGGGTCACCGGGGCCGTTTGAGATGAACAGTCCGTCATATTTCAAAGTGGTAAAATCATAGTCCCACGGCACGCGGATTACCTTCACGCCACGTTTTGTGAAGCAGCGGATTATGTTGTTTTTCACTCCACAATCAACAAGCACCACAGTTTTTTCCCCGTCTCCATATTCCGAAACTTCCTTGCATGAAACCTTTGCTACAAGGTTGTCCTTGTTAGGGTCGTAGTCGGCTGGTATGTTGTCGTCGATGATGATTTTTCCGAGCATCGAGCCTTTTTCACGGAGGCGTTTTGTGAGAGAGCGGGTGTCTATGCCGCATATTCCCGGTATGTCGTATTCTTTGAGCCAGTCTGCAAGGCTCTTGGTAGCATTCCAATGGCTGTATTCAAAAGAATAGTCATCAACGACGAGACCTTGTACATGAATCCTGTTTGACTCGTAGAAATCTGGAATATTGTCGGTCTCATGGTCGCCGGGTATGCCATAATTGCCAATCATCGGGTATGTGGAGACCAAAATCTGCCCCTTGTAACTTGGGTCGGTAAGGCTCTCGGTGTAGCCTGTCATGGCAGTATTGAACACAACTTCGCCCGCCATCGACCTGTCGCTGCCAAACGACAAGCCCTCGTATCTTGTGCCGTCTTCGAGCAAAAGCACGGCTTTATGGAGGTTATTCATTTATAAATTTTTCTTTAATGTAAGGAAATTCGAAAATCAACTTCTCTTTCACTTGTTTGCGGGAGTAGCCGTCGCGGATGACGATTATGATAGTGTCGTCGCCGGAGACCGTACCAGCAAATTGAGACAGGTTGTGCGAGTCGATGAGAGCGCTCACGGCATTTGCATAACCGCCTCCGGTGCGTATCACAACTATCGACTGTCCGACAAACTCCACCGAAATTATCTCCGAGGCTATGCCCGCGCCCTGCGTCATTTCGGTCTCGTCGGGCAGTTTGTAGATGTAGCCGCCAACGCCGTCAGGTATGCGTGACGCCTGTATTTCCTTGAGGTAACGCGAAAGGCTTGCCTGTGTGACTTCTATGCCACGCTCGCTGAGGCGCGAGATGATGTCCTGTTGGGAACGTACCACTTCGCTTTTTATGATATGCGATATCTCCGATATGCGGTTTTGCTTGCTGTTCATGTAGTGGGAATCTTTTTTATATTTTTTCGTCTGCAAAATTACCAATTGATTTTGACATAAAAAAACGTTTAGCAAAGTAATTTTATTAAATAAGTGTGTTCTTTTCTGTTTCCAAATATTTAGAAATAGTTAAAACAAATTCGATTTAAAATTAAATTCAAATTTTTTTTAAAATTTTTATCGCTGTAAAAATCTAAATATCAAATAATTATAAAAAAACAGAAAAAAATATTTTTTCGACCGTGAAAAAAAGTCGAAAAATATATATACATTTGCAGTCGGATTGCAAACCAAATTTGCGCCGCTATAAAGACACAATAAAAAGCAAGAAAAAATAACATGGAGGTTACAAGAATATTCGACCTTCTCGACCATGCGTGCGAGAATTACCCCCGCCCCGACTGCCTCGTGAGCAAGGTGGACGGGCAATGGAAACCCGTAAGCACACAGGAATACCGTCAGATGGCGACATGGACGGCATACGGACTTCTCGCGCTCGGTATCAAGAAGGGCGACAAGATAGCAACGGTATCCAACAACCGCCCCGAATGGAATTTCGTGGACATGGCGATTGCTATGACCGGTGCTGTGCATGTGCCTGTATATCCGACGATTAGTAGCAACGACTACGACTTCATACTCAACCACAGCGAAGTAAAGTTTGCTTTTATCTCCGACGCCATAGCCTATCGCCGCGTGAGTGCGGTGAAAGACAATATCAAGTCGCTCGAACGCATATTCTCATTCAACGACATCGAGGGCGTGGAAAATTGGAACGTTGTCCTCGAACTCGGCAAGCAAAACGCCGACAAGTTGCACAAGATACTCGAAATGTCGAAGGCGGCTGTGGATACCGACGACGTTTGCTCCATTATATATACGTCGGGAACAACTGGTATTTCCAAAGGCGCGATGTTGACCCACCGCAATTTTACGAGCAATGCCATTGCCTCCTGCCAAATACTCGGTCTCGACCATAACGACAAGGTGCTCAGCGTGTTGCCGTTGTGCCATGTATATGAACGTTGTTTCATATATCAATACCAATACCTCGGCATCGGCATCTATTATGCCCAAAACCTCGGCACCATCGTCCAAAACCTCTGCGAAATCAAGGCAAACGGCGTGAACACTGTTCCCCGCGTCGCTGAAAAAATCGTGGAAGGTTTCATGAAGGAAGGCGCGAAATATACCGGTGAACAGAAGGAACTCTTTGACAAGGCGGTCGCCCTCGGCCGCGAGTGGGATCACGACAAGCTCGACACTTATTATAAAGAGATTGCGGCATTGGACGAGCCGGTCTATAAACATTGGCGCGAAGACTTTTTCGGCGGACACATAAAATTTTTTGGATGCGGCGGCGCGGCTATCTCGCCAAACCTCAGCCGTATGCTTTGGGCGGCAGGAGTGAAGGTCTGCGAAGGCTACGGATTGACGGAAACTTCCCCAGTTGTGGCTCATGCTTCGGTAAAGAATCACAAGTTTACGTCCGTGGGTCCCGTCATCAGCAACGAAATAGTAAAGATAGCCGACGACGGCGAAATCCTCGTCAAAGGTCCTAACGTGATGAAGGGTTATTATAAAAATCCCGAAGCCACGGCAGACGCCATCGACGAAGACGGATTTTTCCACACTGGCGATGTTGGATATTTGTCGGAAGGCAATTATCTCCACATCACCGACAGAAAGAAGGAGATTTTCAAAACCTCGTCAGGCAAATACATCGCCCCGGCAATGATAGAGGGCAAGGCTAAGGAATCGCAATACATCTCGCAAATCTGCATGGTGGGCGAAAACCAAAAATTTGCCTCCGCGCTCGTCTCGCCCGACTTTGAGGCGTTGAAGATATACTTGGGTGGCATTGGCATAGACGCCAACGGTTTTTCAAACGCCGATATCGCCGCACGCCCCGAGGTAATCGCCCTCATCGACGACGAAATCCAAAAGGTAAACAAGACCATCGGCAAGGTGGAGCAGATTGCAAAATTCCACGTTGTGCCCGACGTTTGGACTGCCGACGGCGGCGAACTCACGCAGACCCAAAAACTCAAGCGCAAAGCCATCGCCACCAAGTACAAGGACATCATCGATGCCATCTACTTGCAGGACAGGGCTTCAAAATAAGTATTTTTAGTTGCATTCATGATAGATAAATTGTCGAAGGGACGGACGCTGTTTTGGTGGACGTCCCTTTTTTTTGCCTTTTTTCTCATTTTTTCCAAAAAAAACACTAACTTTGCCCCCGAAACACTTAATACTTAAAGCAATGAAAAGAATTCTTATACCAGTGTTCTTGCTGTTCGCTGCCTTTGGCGCATCGGCACAGAACAACACCGTCCCCGGCAAGACCGACATAGAACAACAAGAATACCTCAAAACGGAGGAAGTGCCCAACAGCCTTTACATCCTGCCGGTGCATCCCGAGTTCAATAGCGTTCAATTCCTCAACGACCAATATCAATACTATTGGGGCAAAAACCTCCGCAACACCGAGCGCGGTCAACAGGCGATTTCTGACGTTACCCTCGACGGACTTCAAGGCATGAACAATGCATTCGGCGAAGTGTTTGGCACGCCCATCACTCTCGAAAACGCACCTGAAATATTCACACTTGTCCGTTCCATTGGTCGCGATGCGGGTGGCATTGCACCCAAGGCAGCCAAAAACTATTACAAGAGAACGCGTCCGTTTGTATTCTTCAACGACCACACCAGCACACCAGACGAGGAAGAACACATGCGCAACAGCGGTTCGTATCCGTCGGGACACAGTTGCTATGGTTTTGCAGCGGCGTTGATTCTCGCCGAAATCAATCCTGAACATCAGAACGAAATCATCAAGCGTGGTTACGAAATAGGCGAGAGCCGCAAAATCGTAGGCGCACACTACGACTCCGACATTCAGGCAGGCCGCATCATGGCAGCCGCCACAGTAGCCGCCCTCCATGCCAACGCCGCTTTCCAAAAGCAACTCGCGAAAGCCAAGGAAGAGTTCGCAAAACTCAAAAAAGCCGGCAAAATCAAGCCCAGCACGGTAGAGTTGAAGTAAAAAAACTTCACGGCAGAATTGAAGCAACCCAAAACTTAATGCCATGTCCACCAACAAACTCAAAATCGTCAATGACCCTGTCTATGGTCTCATCAGCATCGACAACGAACTGATATTCGACATCATTGAGCATCCATTGTTCCAACGTCAGAGGCGCATCAAGCAATTAGGACTCAGTTACTTGGTGCATCCTGGCGCGATGCACACGCGCTTCCAACACGCTTTGGGAGCCACACACCTTATGCAGGACGCATTGTCGGTGCTTGGGCGAAAAGGTTTCTATATCAGTGAAGAAGACCGCGAGTCGGCTATGATAGCGATACTTCTCCACGACCTCGGACATGGACCCTTCTCCCACACTTTGGAAAACAGTTTTTTCCATGACGTTTCCCATGAGCGGATTTCGGAGGAGTTTATGAAAATCATCGACCGCGACCATAATGGCAAACTCGCCGGCGGCATCAAGGTTTTCAATGACACTCATCCACAACGCCTTCTCCATAAACTTGTTAGCAGTCAGTTGGATATGGACAGGTTGGACTATCTTAACCGCGACAGTTTTTTCACGGGCGTGAGCGATGGTGTGATAGGCAGCGCAAGAATCATACAGATGCTCTCTTGCCACGACGACGAACCAGTCATCGAGGCAAAGGGCATCTATTCTATTGAAAAATTCCTCATCGCCAGACGGTTGATGTACTGGCAGGTGTATCTCCATAAGACCGTCGTCGCCGCAGAGGAAATGCTCAAACTCATCATGCTGCGAGCCAAAGAATTGATGATGAAGGGCGGCAAGGAACTTTTTGCGTCGCCAGCTTTGAAATTTTTCCTCTCTAACAACATTACGGAAAACGAACTCCATACTGAATATGACGGTATCACGCCGCTCCAGCATTTTGCGGAGTTGGACGATTCCGACATCGTTTCGGCAATCAAAGTGTGGAGTCATTGTGATGATTATGTACTTTCTCAACTTTGTAAAAGGCTCATTGACAGAAAGTTGTTCAAGATTGAAGTATCGGGCAACGAAATTCCTGACAGCCGAGTGCAGGAGATTAAAGATGAAATGTTGCGCCGCAATGTGGTGCCAGCTGAATATGTGGATTGGTTTGTCATCAAAGGCGCATTGTACAATAAAGCATACTCCCGCAATCACAACGATGCAATCAAGGTAATCCAAAAGGACGGCACGATAAACGAAGTTGCCGCCGCCTCTGACATGTCTAATGTCTTCGCCCTCAGCAAGACCGTCAAGAAGAGTTTTGTGTGCTACATCCAACTTCCTCAGACCTTGTAAACTACCATTTTTCCGTTTTCTGCAAAATTTTTTGTTGTTTTAAACATTATTTTTTAGTTTTGTGCAAAATTACGTGCACTATGGAATTTACAGCAAAAATGTTAGCCGGACTGTTGCAAGGCACAGTGGACGGCGACGAGAACGCCACTGTCAGCGACTTCTCAAAGATTGAGGACGGAAGGCCGGGTACGCTCACCTTCCTCTCCAACATGAAATATTCGGGCTACATCTACGATACAAAGGCCTCTATCGTATTGGTCAACAACGACTTCAAGCCTGAAAAGCCAATCAAGGCGACGCTTGTCCGTGTGCCCAACGCATACGAGGCACTCGCGAAGTTGATGCAGATGTACAACGACGCCACAGCCAAGCGTCCGCAGGGCATTGAGCAGCCGAGCAGCATCGCCGAGGGCGTCCAGATACCCGACGACGCATACATTGGCGCGTTTACATACGTAGCCAAGGGTGTGACGGTTGGCAAAAAATTCTGTTGCTACCCGCAGGTGTATATCGGCGAAAACGTCACGATAGGCGACAACGTGAAACTCTATCCGGGCGTGAAGATTTACCACGGATGCGTCATCGGCAACAATGTAACCCTCCATGCAGGATGCGTGGTTGGCAGCGACGGCTTTGGTTTTGCGCCCAAGGCAGACGGCACATTCGACAAGATTCCGCAGATAGGCAATGTTGTAATCCAGGACGACGTGGAGATTGGCGCCAATACCACCATCGACCGCTCCACATTCGGCAGCACCGTCATCGAAAAGGGTGTAAAACTCGACAACCTCATCCAAGTAGCCCACAATTGCGTAGTTGGCAGCAACACCGTAATCGCCGCACAAGTAGGTCTTGCAGGCAGCACGATACTCGGCAAAAACTGTTTTGTAGGCGGTCAGGCAGGCTTCGCTGGACACATGGTAATACCCGACAACTGCACCTTTGCGGCAAAGACCGGCGTCACCCACAAAATCACCGAACCCGGCACATACGTTGGCTCATACGTGATGCCCAAGACCAAATTCTTCAAGGCGCACGTCCTTTTTGGTCGCCTCCCAGAAATCTACAAAGACCTTGAAGACCTCAAAAAAGAGGTCGCAAAACTCAAACAAAACGACAACACAAACGAATAATTATAATATAAACAATGTCAGAAAAACAGAAAACCATCAAGCATGACAGCGTGACGCTCAGCGGCTTCGGCCTTCATACGGGCGTCAAGGTAAACCTCACATTCAAGCCCGCCGCCGAAAATACCGGCTACCGTTTCAAGCGCATCGACCTCGAAGGTCAGCCCGAAGTACGCGCCATAGCCGACAATGTGGCGGACACATCGCGCAGCACCGCCCTTGAAGAGAAGGGTGCGCGTGTAGGCACTGTGGAGCACGTACTCGCCGCCGTCTATGCCCTCGGTATCGACAATATATTAATAGAACTCGACGCGCCCGAAACCCCGATTCTCGACGGCAGCGCGGCGCAGTTTGCCAAAGCCATCCTCGACGCGGGCATCGTGGAGCAGGAGGCTGAGAAGCAGTATTTTGAAATCCGCGAAAATTACAGATTCTCCAACCCCGAAAAAGGCGTGGAGATTATGGCGTTCCCCGACAACGAGTTGAGTTTCAATGTAATGGTCGATTACAACTCGGCAGCATTGGCGCAGCAGTTTGCGGCGTTTGCTGAAAGCGGCGACTTCGTGAAGGAAATCGCGCCTTGCAAGACATTCGTTTTCGCATCGGAACTCGCATTCCTCGCCCAAAACAACCTCATCAAAGGCGGCACCATCGACAGCGCGCTCGTAATCATCGACCGCGACTTCCCTCAGACGGAACTCGACAAGATAGCCGACCTTTTCAACCGTCCGCACGTGGATGGCAAGGGTCAGGGCATATTGAACGCACAGGATTTGATTTTCAGCAACGAACCCGCACGCCACAAACTCCTCGACCTCATCGGCGACCTCGCCCTCGCTGGCATGCCCATCAAAGGCAAAATCATTGCAACGCGCCCCGGACACGCCTCCAACACCGAGTTTGCAAAGAAAATCCGCGCCGACATCAAGAAACAACTCAAAAACCCGAAAGTATATTTCGACCTCTCAAAACCGGCGATTATCGACATCAACCGCATCAAACAGTTGATGCCTCACCGCTACCCCTTCCTCCTCGTTGACAAAATCATCGAAATCTCCGACCACGACATTGTTGGCATCAAGAATATCACATTCAACGAGCCGCAATTTATGGGACACTTCCCCGACGAGCCGGTGATGCCGGGCGTATTGCTCATCGAGGCGATGGCTCAGACCGGCGGCATCCTCGTACTCAACAGCGTGGACGAGCCGGAGCATTATTCCACATATTTTGCCAAGATAGACAAGGTGAAATTCAAAAACAAGGTCGTACCCGGCGACACGCTCGTGTTCCACCTCGAATTTACCGAGCCTATCCGCCGTGGCATCGTGATGATGAAGGGACAGACCTTCGTGAACGGCTCTGTGGTATGCGAGGGCGAATTTGTTGCAATGGTAACCAAAAACAGATAATCCAATGATACACCAATTAACCGAAATAAACCCCAACGCCAAAATCGGCAAGGATGTAGAGATTGGCCCGTTTTGCGTCATCGACGACGACGTGGAGATAGGCGACGGCTGCAAGATTATCAGCCACGTCCACATCTTCCCCGGCACGCGCCTCGGCAAAAACAACCGAATTTTCCCAGGCGCGTCCATCGGCGCAGTGCCGCAGGACTTGAAGTTTGTGGGCGAATACACCACACTCGAAGTTGGCGACAACAACACCATCCGCGAGTGCGTGACCCTCAACCGTGGCACGGCGTCCAAGGGCAAGACCGTAATAGGCTCCAACAACCTCATTATGGCGTACTGCCACATCGGACACGACTGTGTGCTCGGCGACAAAATCGTGATGAGCAACGCCACACAAGTAGCGGGCGAGGTTCACATCGACGATTGGGCAGTCATCGGCGGTGGCACGTGCATACCGCAATTCTCGATGATTGGCAAGCACTCGATGACCTCAGGCATGTCGGGCGTCAATAAGGACGTGCCGCCATTCGCATACGCCGGTCGCACGCCGATACAGTATTGCGGCATCAACATCGTCGGAATGACGCGCCGTGGATTCAAGCCCGAACAGATAGAGGCGGTCAAGAATATCTATCGCATCATCTATCAAAGCGGATTGAACCTGACCAAGGCTGTCGAAAAAATCAACGAGGAAATCCCGCAGTGCGAGGAGCGCGACGAAATCCTTAGGTTCATCGCAGCGTCGCAGCACGGCATTCTAAAAGGCCCAAAACTCGACTAAACAGCGATGGTGGAGATTTGCAGCCTTGCATCCGGCAGCAACGGCAATTGTTATTACATAGGCGACGACAACGAGGCGGTCATCATTGACGCGGGGATAGGTTGGAGGCGGTTTTCTGAGAGGATGAAGACCGCCGGGCTTGACGTGTGCCGTGTTAGGGCGTTGTTTGTAACCCACGAACACCGCGACCACAGCGGCAGCGCAAAGGTGATTTCCAACAAACTCGCCATCCCTGTTTATACAACTTTCGGCACTTACAACCGTATTTACAAGCATCACCGCCCCGTTGACTGCCACTCCATTGCCCTTGCGTCGGTCACCAACGTGGGCAACAATATCCGTGTATTGTCATTCCCAAAACAGCACGACGCCGCCGAGCCGATAAGTTTCCGCGTGGAAATCGGCTGTCATTGCATCGGCGTGATGACTGACATTGGAATTGCTGATGATGAGGTGTGCAAAAATTTTAGTAAGTGTGACGCTTGTTTTCTCGAATCCAATTATGACCCAAAGATGCTTGCCGAAGGCCCTTACGAAACATACCTAAAAGAGCGCATTGCATCCAATGTAGGGCATCTCTCCAACGAGCAATCCTTCACTCTTGTCCGCGACCACGCCAACCCAAATCTGACGTGCCTGATTCTCTCCCACATCTCTGCGGACAACAATAATTCAGAAAAAGTCCTCGACGCCTTCTCGCCCGTCAAGGACAAATATAAGATAATCCTCGCGTCGCGTTACGAGTGCGGCGAGGTGGTGAGGATAGGATAGGGATAGTTGTAGGCTATATTTAAAGCGATAGTCAACGGAATCTACCTAAAAAACATACGATTCCGTTAATTATCTCGGAAATGTTTTGTAATTACGAAGGACGATTTACCTGAATACAAAAACAGCCGCGATTTTCGTCGCGGCTGTTTTTTCTATTATTTGTGTAGTCTGTGAGTAGTTCAATTAGTCTTCACGTTCCCAGTCGGTTACTTCGTGGAATTCGCCGTCTTTTACTTGCCATTTGCGGGTCACATCAGCGTATTTGCCTTCTTTGCGTGCAATACTGAATGTTATGATATTACGACCGTCTTCAAGTTCGTAGAGTACCCAATACTTTATGGTGTAGTACCAGTTGGTGTAACCCTTGGAATCCTTTTCGGACTGTTCGCGCCATTCGGTGTCCATAAGTCCCACACATCCCACTGTGCAGTTTTTCAATTCGGGATTGGTGTTCTTGAAGCCAGCGTAGGGGAGGGACGCCTCATATTTTGCAATCGAAACAATGGAAGTTTCGTCTGCCCATTCGCACATGTCCTCCAATTCGTCTGTTGTGTACTTCTTGTCGGGGTCGTAGCCGAGTTGCTTGACTGTTAATTCCTTTTCCGTCATCGACAGTCCGTAAAAGACGTATGCAACGAGCAACGGGTTTACTTCAGCTGTTACATCGCCTGTAACCATACCACTTACGGACTTTAAGGTTACAGTACCCAGCTTTGTGCCCTTTCCAGAAACACTATAGCCAGTGGTTTTGTCGATCTTTTTGAAACCAGTGGCAGAGTTGCCTGTCACATCTGTTGTGGTTAATGCTGAGAGTTTGATTGTTCCGAGATTCGGTGATTCGATTGTGCCATCTGCGCTCATCGAACCCTTTGACACGCCGTTTTTGTCGGTTACTTTGCCAGTGGCTGGGTCAATCTTATAGACTGCGCCGCCTGTGTTGCCGCCGCGTGTTGTCGACATTGTCAGTTCGAGTTTTGAAGGGTCATACATACAGATACCTTCGTTTATAGAACCGTTCCTTACCGAGAAGAGGATTGTGCCGCTTTCGCCAGGCTGTGGGATGGCAAGTTCCCACTTTGCATTCTGGTCAGCGATTTTCTGCTCTTGTGCTGCCTGTTCCTTCTTCGCCTTGTTCTTTTTGGCGGCTTTGTCGATGGCATTTATGATGCCAAACTGCGCTTCGGCATTGAAGTTGGCACCAAGCATAATTACCATCAGAGCCACCAATGCCTTGAAGATTGTTCTTCGTTTCATAATTTTGACAAATTGTTTGGTTTGTAATTTATTTAATTGTTTGAATATTGTTTTCGGTAGGTACAAAACGAACCACGCCGTAGGAGCATAAAAATGCCTACGGCGGATTTTCTTTTTGTATATTTAATGAGGTTATGTTATTGGTTACAAAGGTGTTACGACGGTTAATTGAGAGGGCTTGTTTTACCCCCCCGTAAAGTTTACATTACATTCAGTATATGTTGATATAAAAATTTCCATCGTTTCTTTGTATTTTTATTCGTTGCAAATTTAGCAATTATTTTGCCATTCCGCATATATTGTTGCAAAAAAATGCACGGCTGAATGTTAAAATTGCAGTTTTTTTATTTGCAAAGTTGCCTTCACAAAATTTAGTACAATTATTTCTTCACGACAACCACAAAACCGCCTCTCGGTGCGAATGTAAACGATGCGGGGCGATAAGCGCGGTTGGAAATAGTCCAACCCTTGCCGTCCGCACTCTCAAAAAAGCCCTGAACGTTAGCAAATTGATCTATAAAATCAAGGTTTACATCAATTGATTTGACTTCGTTGGTGCCGTTGATGCCGGCAATGTACCAAGTGGTGCCCTTGCGACGCGCAAGTACCACATATTCACTAGGATAGCCGCAGACAAATTTGGTTTCGTCCCAAGCGGCGGGAAGTTCGGAGAAGAAATCCTTGACCTCTTGCGGCTTGGCCAAAAGGCTTTCGGGGCGGTCGGCAATGTGCTGCAAACCCGATTCAAACAAAACTGTAAGAGCCAGTTCGTGAGGATTGGTAGTATTGTGTGGATGTTGCGAATCCGAAAAAGCGCACGGCGTGTAGTCCATCGGGCCTATGACATTGCGGGTAAAAGGCAACGTAGCATTATGACAAGCCGCCTTGTCGGTGAATGTTGGCACATTGTTGTACCACTCCGCGCCGTAAACTCCCTCAGTGCTAAGCAAATTCGGATAAGTGCGCTGCCATCCGCGAGGGATAGTTGCGCCGTGGAAGTTGACCGTGAGATGATGCTTGGCGGCGGATTCCAAAAGGTCGATGCAATAAGACATATTCATTTGGTTGTCGCCGGAGAAAAAGTCAATTTTAACGCCTGCCACGCCAATCTTTTCGAGCCACGCAAATTCTTTTTCGCGGTCTTCGGGCTTGTTGAGGCGGAATTTTGGCGTTGGTGCGCCGTCCACCCAACCCACAGACGAATTGTACCAAATCAGGGGTTTGATATTGTTGTCAAGTGCGTATTTAACAGCGTCTTCGATGGTCTTGCCGTCCTTCATCGTGTCCCATTCGGCGTCGATGAGTACGTATGGAAGTTTCAAGGCAACAGCCAAATCCACATATTTCTTGATGATTTCGTAATCGTTGGAGCCGTGATTATAAGCCCAATAAATCCACGAAACCACGCCCGGCTGTATCCACGAAACATCGGTTAATTTGGAGGGAGTGGCGAGGTCTGTTATCAACGTACTCTCCACAATGTCAGCGAGTTGACCGATAATGGTGACGCGCCACGGTGTGAGGTAGTCGCCGGAAATTTTCTGTTCGTTTTTGTCGGGGCGCACCTCGTAGGTTTCCAAATTTTTGTCGTTCCAAAGGCTTGACGCACTGTTATTTGCGGCGACATCAGCCTCGCTCAACAATACAAAAACATCCTTCACTGGCTCTATCAACGCCGGATAGCCCCAACGGCAGTTGAAACCGTCAGCCGACTTGTTGATGCCCGAATAACTCGGCACGGGCTGTTGCTTGGCAGTAGTTGCCAACGGGAAAAATCCCTCGTAACTGTCGCACCATTGCTGCATCCAACGGTTGACGCCTTCGGGGATTCGGTAGGCGGTCTTCTCGGCGGGAATCTCCGCGCCGTCCATTCCGTGCAGACGGTAACGGAAGGCAATGCCATTGTTATAGACGCGCAGGATGAGGTCTACATTGGGACTCAACGCGGCAGAATATTCGCTGCCAAGGTTCTCGCACTTGCTACGCTTGCCCGAGAGCATTGTGTATTCGTCAGTGATAGACTTTACGAAATTGAAATTGGGAGCCGCGCAGCCGTCGTAACCAAACTTTTCCACTGCAAAAATCTTTTGATTTTTGTAAGTGATGACGTACTTGCCCGAATCGGCAAACAGGGCGATGTTGTTGTCGGGCGAGGTACAAATATAGTTTTTCTCGCCGCAACTCGTCATTGCCAAAATGCTGACAATGAATGTGGTAATAATGCCAAAAGTGTGTAGTCTTTTCATAATATATATTGTTTTTCAATTACTTCAATTAATTACATTGTAAAACGTGTCCCTCTCCACAGGCTTCAAGCCCACTGACTCAATGAGTTCGCGGATTTGTTCTACGGTCATTGACGGTTTGCCGTCAACTCCAGCCATAGTGTAGATTTTGGTGGAGTCGTCAACAGTGCCGTCAATGTCGTCCGCGCCGTATTGGAGGGCGAGTTTGGTGGTTTCCAATCCAGACATCACCCAATACGCCTTCACGTGCGGGAAGTTGTCGAGGTAAATCCGAGAAACAGCATAATTGCGCAAATCCTCTGTCAACGGCACTTCGCCAAAATCGTGCATAGAATTGTTTTCTTTGCGGAATTTCAACGGAATGAACGCACTAAAACCGCCCGTCTCGTCCTGCAATTTGCGCAGACGCGAGAGATGGTCGATACGTTGGGCGTAAGTTTCACGGTGTCCGTAAAGCATTGTTGCATTGGTGCTTATACCAAGTTTGTGAGCCGTGCGGTGGATGTCGAGCCATACGGACGATTTGGTCTTTTCGGGACAAATCTCGGCGCGGAGTTTCTCGTCAAAAATCTCCGCTCCGCCGCCGGGGATGCACTGCAAACCGCTGTCAATCAGTTTTTTGAGACCGTCTTCAATCGAAAGCCCCGCCTTGTTAATCATATATTCTATCTCCACCGCCGTAAAAGCCTTGACAACGATGCCCGGAATTATCCTCTTGACCTCGCGCATCAGGCGGCAATAATAATCGATGTCGCGGTCGGGATGCACACCGCCAACTATATGAACCTCAGTGGCTTTGCTGCCCTTGTATGCCGCCACGCGGTGCAAAATTTCGTCCATCGAAAGTTCCCACGCCTGCGGGTCGTCCTTCGGTTTTTTGTAACTGCAAAACCTGCAATTGTTGATGCAGACGTTGGTAGGCTCGATGTGAAAATTGCGATTATAAAAAACCTTATCGCCTGATTTTCTGCGCTTAATCTCAAACGCCAACATTCCCAACAAACCAAGGTCGGCGCGGGTGTACAGCGTGAGAGCGTCGTCGTCGGTGATGCGATTGCCGTCAAGGATTTTGTATGCAATTTGTTTGATGTCGTCATCTGCCCAACCATTGGCAACCAACGATTTCAGGCGTTCTGCATCGGCATTAAAATCAAGACGATACACAAAATCGTCCATAAAGAAACCGCAGCCGACATCAATTTTTTCTTCACGGATTCTATGAAAACCAAAATGTTCATATATGCGCTGCGTGGGGTTGAAACGGTTTACATTGAGTTCTATCGCCACCAAATGCTCCTTCCGGGCTTCCTCGATGATAAATTTGAGACACTCCCTGCCAAAACCGCAATTACGATATTGCTTGTATAAATACCACTTGCTCAGATACATAGCGTCGTTCCTTGGATAAAACGACATAAAACCGATGTTGGTGCCGTTGTCCTTGAAAAAATAATAACGCGCACCATTTTCAATCTGATTGACAATGGAATCGGGGATCTGAAACTTTTGGAGCATATAAGTATTCTGCGCCTCGCCAATCACGGGGTCGTAATATTCTCTGACAATCGCCGTCGCCATCTCTGACATTTCATTGATTTTCAGGGCGTTGTCAGCATATAATCTTTCAATTTCCATACAATTGCTTTTTCGACAAAGATAATCAGTATTTGGGAGAAAAAAAATATGTTGGCGAAGGTTTTTCACTATGTTTGAATAGGTTTTTGACAGATTTTGCCCTGAATTTATTTGAACCTAACCGACAATTTAACACCGAAATTGGCGGGCGCACCTGCCACAAATGTCGGGAAACCAATAGTTTCGCCAGCGTTGCCAGCGTCGATGAGATATTTGGTGTCGGTGATGTTTTTGCCCCAAATGCCAAAATCGTAGGACAAGCGTTTTTTAGAAAACCTTATGCCGGCTGTGGCGTTCACGATGCCGCAGCCGTCCTGAGAGATGTCCTCCTTGTTGCTGTCTTCAAAATAATGCTTGCTCTTGTAGGAGAAATTTGGGCGGAAATATATTGTAGCCTTTTCTCTGACGGGGAACTCGAAATCCGCGCCAAAATCTATCGCGTGGTCGGGCGCAAGGCGGAAACTATGTCCGGCGAGTTCGAGCGGGTTGCCGTCCTCGTCCTTGTCGGCGAATTTGCCG
>JAGCRY010000185.1 GCA_017964465.1 Bacteroidales bacterium
ATGTTGCCGCCGTCGTTGAGGTGAAATTGCACTTCGTCGTGCTGGAAGCCGCTTATTTTCAACTGTCGGCGCGTGTTGTGGTCGCCGTTTTGGATGGCATAGACTTTCAGATATTTTTCGGGGTTATAGACGCGCAGGCGCGAGTTGTCGATTTCAACATAAAGTTGTTGGCACTGCACCTGATATTCAGGCAAAAACGGCTGTTCCACGCGGGCGGATATGATGTCGGCGTCGCTTTCATAAACCATAAAACGCTTGCTCAATATCGGCTCGTCAGGCTCGTCCTCGGAATACACATCAACAATATAATTGCCTGAAATCGTGAGCGTTATGTCGCGGTTGGGGATTGTCAGGGTGTAATGCGTGAATTGTTGGAGGGTGTTGAACGATTCTTGGCTGTCGTCCAATGGGCGGCGGTCGAATCCTTCGGCAAACTCGTTGAACATCAGGTCGTCGGGATTGAAATCGCTATCACAATGACGCACAGTGTATTCGAGCCGGTCGTATTTGCCGTCGAGAATGTCAAAATTGAGTTCTATCGGCTCGCCAAGCCTGCACATCGGATAGCCGAAGTCGGTGCCGGGCTGTTTCATCATCACTGTTTTCACGCCTTCGGCGGCGTATTCGCCCGGAGTGTTGCCCTGCGCGGCGGCTGTCATCGGCATCAATGCCGCAATGAGTATGGTATATAGTTTTTTTTTCATATTCAAGCATAAAAAAAGAGACCGTATGGCCTCTTAGTTTTTGTTTTAAAGCAAATTTGGTTTTAAAGAGAGTGTCGTGTTAGTTAGTTGTCATCTATAAGACACATAACTTGCGCAACACCCTAATAAAATTTTCAATTAATCGCCAAATCTCCATAAAATTCCCATCATAAAGTGGAAATCCTGTATCGGATAGTCGTCGGTGGAGGAGTACCAATCTTTGATCATTCCGTCGTTGACGTGCTCCCACTTGAAAAACATCAGCACGCCGTGTATCTTGATGTTGATGAAGGCGTTGATGATAGGGTAGTCGCCGGCGTTGAGCCTTGTTGCCGGATAGAAAAGCGACGTTGCGGGCGCGTAGCCAAATGCATTGTAACGGTCCGAATACCTCACCTCGCCGCCTAACTGTGTGAGCAACACGTTCTTAACTAAGAAAAACTCGAAGTAGGTCGCGTGGTAAAGTGCAAAGTTTGGCAGATTGAGGATTTTGTTGTGGTCGGTGTGTTGATACGTAAAACGGTTGGCAAACCTGACGTGCCACACATAAAAATCTTTCATCAGACTGACGCTCTGCACCGTGATTGCTTTTTGTGCCTGTTGAGGTACGGCATTTTTGTTGATATAGACGTAATCGTGTAACAGATAATTAGATACGCCCACTTTCAAGTGCCATCTTGGCAATTCTATTTCGCCGCCGATGCGCAAGGATTCACGCTTGTCGAAGTCGTTTTTCCAATGGAAATTGTTGCCGGTGTATTGTTGCTCAAAGTACGTCGGCTCCTCGTTTTTGAAATCCACAGCCGCCTTCACAATGTAATTGACGGTGTCGCTCTCTCCTTTGAACATCTTGAAGCCAAGGTCGCCGTGTACGTACATGTCGCCTGACTTGCGCCCCGTGAGGTATTGGCGGTAAGAGCCGTTGAGGATGAGGTTTCGCGATTTGTTTTTGCTGATTGAGCCTTCAATGAAAGTGTTGGTGTACTTGTGGTTGGCATTGCCGCCCGTGTAGCCCTCAAAATTGTAGTAAAGTTCGTTTTCCACGCCAATGGCTCCACGGACGCACGGAAGGTACTGAGTTTCAAAGATTTTGAGTTGCGCCTTGTTGGTGAGTATGTGACAAAACAGCGAGTCGTATGTCGGCACGGTTGACTGTCGAAACTCCTTATAAAAAGTCTTGTCGAGGTCTTCGTCCTGGTACGTGCGGAATATTTTGTCGTAATTGAAAACGTAATTGAAGGCTATCCTCGGCGTATAAACCTCGTCGCGCGTGGAGTCGTTGATGATTTGGAAGTCGGTCTTACCAAGCGAATATTCGCCCACGATGCCCCACGTGCGCCGCCCCCAAGTGTCGAAGGTTTTTTGGAGGCGGGTGGTGTAGCGGTCGTTTTTGATTTCGATGGTGTCGATGATGCCGCCGTACTCCTCGGTGTAAAATTTGTTGAACTTATAAAAGAAGTGTATTTTCAGATGCTTGCCATTGTAACTCATTTGAGGTGAGAATGTTGTGTTTCTCATGTGTTGACGGCTGATGCGTCCAGTAGAGCCTACGAGACCAACATTGAAGCCCCAGTTGAATTTTCTGTTGACATTCTGAGTGTGGCGGAAGTCTATCACCTGACCGTTGCGAGCCTTGGGTGTCTGCGCGTAATACAGCCACGTGTAGGGGTGGTTCACCTGATAAAATTTGGTGTCTTCGGGTTTGGTGACAAAGTCGCTCACGTTGTCGAAAAAGAACACCGGCGACTGTCGGTTTTGCTCGCGGTCGTCGAAAATGTTGGAGATGTATGGCGAACCCATATTGCCCAAATTGCTGACTGACAGCGACTTCTTGTCGTTGTAGTCATATACTTGAAATAGATGCAGCGTGGTGTCCTTGTCGAGGTCGTAGTCGATGCGTTCGCCATGGTCGTCGAGTTGCCACACCTTCACGCTGAGCGGGTACTCCTTATCCTTGTCCTTGTCTTTCTGCGCGTTAGCAACGTCGGCGGCAAGGCATATCAAAATGCTGAGGGCGATATATTTGAGTGTTTTTGTCATTATCATTATATTGTGGCACCTTAGTCGGTGAAATTTGCTGCAAAATTAATCCAAACGCACCAAATCATCAAATTTAATTTTAATAAATGTTGTGTTGTGTTTGTAATGCATTGTATATGAATTGATTATAAGAAAAATGAAAAAAATATTCAAAAATATTTGGATATGACGCAAAATCGCGATACCTTTGCAGCGTCTTTTTGAGACAAACAATAGTGCTGCCGAAGTAGCTCAGTTGGTTAGAGCATCGGATTGTGGATCCGAGGGTCATAGGTTCGAAACCTATCTTCGGTACTAACAGCGGAAGCAAGGCATGGCAGATGATTCTGACATGCCTTTTTTGCTATTTGTCACCGAATCAAGGACGCCGCACGCGACGTCCCTACCTAAACCTCTGAAAACATGAAAATACGTTACTCCCAACTGACCATCACGCCCGGCAATCCGGCAAAGAATTACGAAACCTGCCTCGCCGCCGCCCGCCGCGCCAAAGCCGCCGGTGTCAACCTTCTTCTCCTTCCCGAAATGTCCATCCCCGGCTATATGATTGGCGACAAGTGGGAGGAAAACGATTTTATTGACGACTGTGAGTATTTCGCCAACGAACTCGCCAAGGAAGCCGACGAAAACTTTTCGTTGATTTTCGGCACGGTGGCGTTTTTGGAGAGTATCATCGGCAAGCCTGTGGGTGGTTACGATGGTCGTAAGGCAAAGGTTAATGTTGCCTGCATAGCCACAAACGGTGGTAAACAGTTTCGCATCAAGGCGTTGCTGCCCAACTACCGTGAGTTTGAGGAGCCGAGGCACTTTTTCGACCAACTCTCGGCGATGTTCCACAGCAAAGATTTGATGCCCTTTCAGCCATCGGAAATCTGCGGAGTCAAGTTCGGAGTAACAATTTGCGAAGACGGTTGGGACGACGACTACGTATTTAAGCCATTTGATAGGCTCAGCGACCAAGGTGCGGAAGTCCTCATCAACATCAGTTATTCCCCCTTTACCGCCGGCAAAAATCAGAGTCGCATCCGCCATTTTTCGGCGCACGCGAGCAAACTCGGCAAGCCGGTGATTTACGTCAACGGTCTCGGTCTCCAAAACAATGGCAAGACGATTTTCTGTTTTGATGGCAGTTCGGCGGTGTGGGGTGCTGATGGCAAACTCATTGCCCACAGTGGGATGTACACCGAAGAAGACGTTGATTTTCAGTATGTTGATGGCAAACTCACAGCCATCGACGCGCCGCAGTTGGTAGAGACCACGGAAATCGAAGACATACACAAAACATTGATTTACGGCATCCGCAACTATATGGCGCAGAGCCACTTGCAACGAGTTGTAATCGGTGCGAGCGGTGGTGTGGATTCCACACTTGCGGCGGCTCTCTACGTGGAGGCGATTGGCAAGGAGAATGTTTTGCTCGTCAATATGCCGTCGCGTTTCAATTCTAAGACTACAATAGGCATTGCGGAACGTTTGGCGCACAATCTTGGCTGTTGGTACACGTCTGTGCCGATTCAAGAGAGTGCGGAACTCACTCATCGTCAGATAGATGGATTGAAACCAACCAACGCCAATGGCGACGAGATTACAATAAATCTGTCGTCATTTAATATGGAAAATGTGCAGGCTCGCGACCGTGGTTCACGTGTTTTGGGTGCGATTGCGAGTGCGTGGGGCGCGGTGTTCACCAACAATGGCAACAAGACCGAAACCACAGTCGGCTATGCGACGCTGTACGGCGATGTTGCGGGTTTTCTCGCGGCAATCGGCGACCTTTGGAAACACACGGTCTATGACCTCTGCCGCCACATTAACAGTAAGGCGGGCAAGGAACTTGTCCCCAACGAAGTCCTGACGTTGAAACCGTCTGCCGAACTTTCTGACAATCAGTCTGTTGATAAGGGACTCGGCGACCCGATAATCTATCCCTATCACGATAGATTGTTTGAGGCTTGGCAACAATGGTGGAATCACGCCTCTCTCGCCGACATCCTCCAACATTATCTCGACGGCGACCTTGCGTCGTACCTCAATCACGGCGCGGAGACAGAACTCACCGAAGACCTCATTCGCAAGCATTTCCCCGACGCCAAAACCTTCATCGCCGACCTTGAACGTTGGTACAAACTCTTCAAAGGCATGGGCATCGCCAAACGCATCCAAGCCCCGCCCATCCTCGCCGTCACCCGCCGCGCCTACGGTTTCGACTACCGCGAATCCGCAATTCAGCCGTATTTCACAAGGCGGTATTTGGAGATGAAGGAGAGGATAATCGGTTGATAGTTTGATTGGAAGGAAGGATTTGTTGGAGGAGGTGTAAAAACGCCTCTAATACTTCTTGAACCAACTCCTCACTTTCATTTTCAGCACGCCCCAAACTGCCTCGCCGAATATTCCGCTACTCATTTTTGACGAGCCTTGTTTGCGGTCGGTGAAGATGATGGGCACTTCCTTGATTTTGAATTTCTTTTTCCAAGCGGTGAATTTCATCTCGATTTGGAAGCCGTAACCCTTCATACGGATGTCGTCGAAGTCGATGGCTTCCAACACTTTGCGCGAGTAACATTTGAACCCCGCCGTGGTGTCCTTGATTTTCATACCTGTAACCAACCTCACGTACATCGACCCAAAATACGACATCAATACGCGACCGAGCGGCCAATTGACAACATTGACTCCCGAAATGTAACGGCTGCCGATGCTCATATCGTACCCGTCTGTGGCACAAGCGTTATATAGGTTAATCAAATCCTGTGGCGGATGCGAAAAATCCGCGTCCATCTCAAAAATATAGTCGTAGCCGTTTTCCAACGACCATTTGAAGCCGGTGATATACGCCGTGCCGAGCCCGAGTTTGCCCGGACGCTCAATCATAAAGAGCCGCCCCGCATATTCCGGCATCAGCGAGCGCACGATGTCTGCCGTGCCGTCGGGCGAATTGTCCTCGATAATCAGCACGTTGAAACCGCCATCCAAAGCCATCACCACGCGGATGATAGCCTCGATGTTTTCCTTTTCCTTGTAAGTAGGAATTATAACTATCTTTTTGTCTTCTGCCACAGTTTGTCAAATGTTTTACACTTATTAATATAGTACCGCCACACAATGCTGCCGTCCAACATTCCGGCGGGGATTTTTTGCGACGCTTTCGGCAACTCCTTGCGCTGCCGTGCGAGTCGCGGGATGTTGCCATAAAACGCAAAATGCGCCCTCACAACAGCCCAAAAGAATTTTGGTTTTAGTTGCAACAAATACACCATTGCTGACATTCCGTCCAAAACCATTCGCGCCCAAATCCTGAATATCAGGCAAC
>JAGCRY010000186.1 GCA_017964465.1 Bacteroidales bacterium
GTCTTCTTGTTATCTGCCATTTTATAGATATTTTATTGGATTCGTATTTGTTTCCGATTTCACGACCGCAAAGTTATAAAATTTTTTTTGTATTATATCAACAAAAATGTTTTTTATTCCAATTTCTGTCTCATAATGTCCCAAATCGGCAATTATGATGCGTCCTTCGGCATCAAAAAACTTGTGGTAGGTGAAGTCTCCCGACACAAACACGTCCGCACAGAGCCTTTTTGCCTCGTTCAAGAGGAAACTGCCCGAGCCGGAGCATACTGCAATGCGCTTTACCTTGTCTTTGACGATGGCTGTGTAACGGATACCACCACATTGGAAGTCATGTTTAAGTTTGTTGAGGAAATCCATCGTATCCATTGGCTCTGGAAGCTCGCCAATTGCACCGCTGCCACAGGGGATGTCGCCATATTCTTTGGGTGAGAGGATATGGTAATCCTTGATGCCGATGGTCTCCATCATCGATTTTGATGTGCCTTCAAGCACCGCATCAGCGTTGGTGTGGGCGCAATAGATTGATATCGAATTGCTTACCGCCTTATAGATAATGCGCTCGGTTGGTGTCTGCATTGTGATGTGGCGGAGACCCTTGCCGAAGATTATAGGATGATGCGCAATGATGAGGTTACAGCCCTTTGCAACCGCCTCATCGACAACGGCTTCGGTAACGTCGAGCGTTACAAGACACTTATTAATATAGCCGTCGCCTGCCTCAACCTGGATTCCGGCGTTGTCGTAATCCTCCTGCAACGCGGGCGGGAAGTGACGTTCGAGTTCCGAAATGATTTCTGAGAGTGTTAGTTTCATTGGCGTGATTATTTTCATTATTATAACGACAAAAATACAAATTTATTAACAACAAATACAAAAAATCCCCCGCATACCAATAGGTATGCGGGGGATTTTTTTAAAGCAAATGAAATGGTGTCGTTATTTTATCTCAATCGATTTCTTGGGGGCTTGTGCGCCGTGAGGGATTTCGAGTTTGAGGATGCCGTTGGTGTAGTTGCCGGTGATTTTTTCGGTGTCAACGTCGTCAGGCAGCGTGAAGGAACGCTGGAACTGCGTGAAACTAAACTCCTTGCGGTAATTTTTGCCCGATTTTTTGTCGCCAGACTCCTCCTCCTGTTTCTTCTCGGCGGAGATAGTAAGGACGTTTTTGTCGATGTCAACCTTGAAGTCGCCTTTGTCGTAGCCCGGAGCGGCAACCTCGATGTCGTAACCATTCTCGGTTTCGCTTACGTTGACCGGCGGAATGGAGTCCATCTTGTTGTTTTTGAACAATGACGGGAAAAATACGTCGTTGTTGAAGAAATCGAAGTCGTTGTTGTTAAAGAATCTCTGTAACATTTTAAGGTCCTCCATTTAATTAGTTCTTTATTTATCGAGTGTTAACTTTTGGAAGCTCCCCGATTGCCTTTGCGGCTCTCAGTTGCGCTTTCACATACCAAGTTTGCAATCTGTGTGCCAATGGAGAATATGGGTATTTTTCACGACAAAATGACAGACAAAACACAAAATCACAGAAAATTTGACAGATTATAATGACATTTTTACAGATAAAACGACATTTTGTCTTGTTCGTAAACAAAAATATAACGAATTAAAACGAATTACTATGGTATAGTAATTCGTTTTAATTCGTTAATAATCGCTTAAATTCACGTTGAAAGAAAAATCCTACTTGAAGACTTCTTTAGCGGCGAGTTCGAGGTAGTCACGGCAATTCATCCACGTGTGACCACCTTCGGGGTTGTAGAAGGTATGTTTGAGACCGTTTTCTGTCATGAACTTGTCCAAAGTCAACGAAGATTGGAGCAAGAAGTCAGACTTGCCAGTGCCAAGGAAAAGCATTTTGAGTTTCGATTTCAACACTTCGGGCTTGGCGTACGTTCCGTTGGAGAAGTTATCGGTGATTTCGGGACCAAAGATTGCCGGTGCAAATGCCGCTACGTAGTGGAATTTGTCGGGGTTGCCGAGACCTGTTGCAAGGGTCTGACGACCACCGAGCGAGAATCCAAAGATTGCGCGGTTGTCGGCGTCGGTAAGAACGTTGAAATTTTTCTCAATGTAAGGAATGAGTTCGTTCATCGTCTCGTCAACAATCTTTTTTGTATCCATTGGATCGTAACGGTCTGCCTTACCCGCTTGGATGAGTTCGGGGTAAGGATTGTTGTAAGGCATAACAACAATCATACGCTTGCACTCGCCTTTTGCAATCATATTGTCGAGGATTGTATTGGCGTGTCCAACCTTGAACCATGTCTCGTAAGTATCTGTCATACCATGGATAAGGTAGAGGACAGGGAGTTTTTCGTTGCCATCTGGCTGATAACCTGCAGGAGTGTAAACGCACAACGGACGCTCGATGCCGAGGGTGTTGGAATGATAGAAACGATACGCAACTTTGCCGTGCGGTACGTCCTGGATGTCCTGAACAGTGGGTTTTGCGGCGCGAATGTCAACAAGGCTGCCCTTGAAACCCTCATTGGGGAATATTTCCATATTGTTGGGGTCGTTCATATTTGTACCGTCAACAATGAAACCGTAAGGATAAATGTCGGGGCGGTCGGTAGCAATGGTGATGCTCCAAACACCGTCGGCGTCCTTGGTCATAGTTTTCTGACCGCCGAAAAGTTGGTTGAGGTCGAGTTTTACATCTTTGGCGTTGTCAGCTTTGAGGCGGAATGTTACGCTGCCATCCTTGTAATACTCTGGCGAAACCACTGGTTTGGGGAACATCCTCGCCATCACACCGGGTGTAAATTGTTGGTTTTGATTGGCTTCGGGAAGTTTCACTTTCATATTTGCGCCCTTGTAGGGGTTGGGCTGGAACAAGCGGGGCAACGACTCCTCCAAGAAGTAACGAGCGTTCATCCAAGTGTGTCCGTGCTTGTCGGAGGTTATCACCTTCATGTTTTTAATGTTGTGCTTGTCGAGTTCTTCCATAAAGTCGCGTGCGTTGCCGTAGAGGAAGTCGTCGCTGCCAACACCGAGCCAGAAGAGTTTTATCTTGGAGTTGAGTGACTTGGCGTCGTCCAACTGTCCGTCCCTCAACATTGTGAACGAACTGTAAGAACAAAGATGCGAGAATTTGTCGAGGTTATTGAGACCAATGCTCAACGCCTGATTACCACCACGGGAGAATCCACCGATTGCACGGTTTGCTGCATCGTTGATGGTGCGGTAATTCTTCTCAACGTATGGCATGAGGAAGTCGAGGAAGTCCTTGCCAAACATATCAAACTGCATTGCAGGTGTGTCGCCCTGACCAGCGATACGGTTGGGGTTGCCGTAGGGAAGCACGATTATCATCTCCTTAGCCTTGCCCTGTGCAATGAGGTTGTCGAGAATGAGGTTCATCTTGCCAACCTTGAAATACACTTCCTCTGTGTCAGTAGTGCCGCTGATGAGGTACATCACGGGGTACTTGGCGTTTTTGCCATTGTAATATGTGGGTGGCACATATACAATAGCCTTGCAGAATGTTTTGGCGGCGTCAGACCAATAGGTGACGTACTCAACGCTACCATGGGGAACGTTTTTGAGAGCGTGTGGAAGGTTGCTATCGTCGCGCATATCGAGGAGGCTGTTTTTGAAGCCCTCATTGGGGAACCATTCAGGGTTTTGTGGATCCATCACCTGCAATCCGTCTACAATGAAGCAATACGGATAGATGTCGGGTGTGGTAGGTCCGAGGGTGATAGTCCAAATGTCGTTATCGCCCTTCTTCATCTCGTGGCGACCGGCAAACTGAACGTCAACTTCCACCTTTTGGGCGGTCTTGCTTTGGTAATTGAATGTAACGGTGTTGTCCTTGTTGACAACTGGAGACGGAGCTTGCGGCTGTCCGCCGGGCTGTGCCGTTACACTGCCCGCGATTAGGATTGCGATTACAAGCATCGCAAATTGTAAAAATAGTCTTCTCATAAGTAAAATATTAGTGTTTGTTTGGAAAAAATATCACGGCACAAAGGTACTGATTTTATTTATTAGATAGGCATTAGATGAGAATTTTTTTTGACTTACACCCTAATTCCTATCAGCGTCATATCGTCCACCTGCTGACGATTGCCACGCCAGTCGGAGATGGTCTTGTCAATGATATTGTACTGTTCATCAAGCGGTTTGTCATATACGTCTTCAAGAAGTTGTTCAAGAGTTTTGGCATAAAACTTACTGCCGAACACATTTGACGGGTCTCCGCCAAGTTGGTCTTGGATACCGTCTGACAGTGTATAAATCATATCACCATGCTCAATCGGAATCGTAACAGTATGAAAATGAGTTTTTTCCACAACGTAACGTCCAACAGGCATACGATCTCCCTTGAGTTTTGTTATTTTGCCATTGCGGACGAGGTAAGCGGCTTGGTTTGCGGCTGCATAACGCATCTCCATTGCGTCAAAATCATAACAGCAAATAGTCATATCCATTCCGTCATTGAGTATCTGTTTTGGATCTGCAATCAACGTAGATTTAACAAAATCCCTCATCTTGTCCAAAATCCATCCTGGGTTGGCGGCGTTCTCTTCACTGACACAATATTCCTTCAATGCCGAAATGCCGAGCATTGAGAGAAATGCGCCCGGAATGCCATGACCTGTACAATCGGCGGTAATCAACACATGGTACCTGCCACAACGAGACACACGGTAATAGTCGCCACTCACGATGTCACGCGGACGGTAAAAAATGAAATTCTCGGGAAACAAATCATCAACTTCATATTTTGGCGAGAGTGCAGCATTCTGTATGCGCTGTGCATAAATGATGCTATCAGTAAGATGCTTGTTTGTTGTGACCACTTCATTCCATTGTTGAGTGATGATTTCCTTTTGCATGGCAATTTCGTGATTCTTGTCAGAAAGTTCACTGTTTGTTTGCTGCTTGATTTTCAGAGCCTTCAGCACATAAAAAACCAGCAAAATCACCAAAACAAGTCCAATGCCCAAAGAAATAATCATATAGTTCAGTCGGCGTTTTTCATAGAGATGGACTTGCTCTTCATTTTCATGCCTGAGCTTTTCAATCATGACCGCCTGTTCCGCCTTAGCGTCGGCGATACGGATGAGAGTGGTGTCGTTGATAAGAGCGGAATTTGTCTTTGCGTTTTTCTCAAAATACTCGTATGCCTTCTTATAGTCGCCAAGTTCATAATACACCTTCCTTAAATACTCATAATACGTGTTCCGAAGATCCACAAAGTGCGGGTTTATGTATTGTTCCAAGTCGAGAAGAAAGTTGAGAGCATCCTTGTATCTTTTGTTAAATTCCAGATAATCAACATATATGAACGCCAAATAAGCATAATAGTCATTATACCCCGACTTATAAAAAAAATCCAAAGCCTGTTTGTTATAAAAGAGGCAGCTGTCAGCATACCTTGCATCATTGGTTTCATTAGCAAGTCTAATATATACATCTGCCAACATATTGTATGCCAAATACTTAGAAATCACATACCTGATTGCAGAAGTGTCTGTGGCATCAAAAATCTCTATCGACTTTGAAAGGCAGGACTTGGCCTTGTAATAGTTTCTTCCATCTTTTCTCACTGTGTACAACTGACCTAACTGGTAATACGCAACAGCGGATTCAAGGTGTTGACCTATTGCAGAATCCAATTCCAATCCCATAACATAAGATTTTTCCGACTCATCATAAAGACTCTTGTTGGCATAGTTAAAACCAATATCCATATAACAGCCTGCTATCTGGCTCGTGTCCTGAAGCCTTATGCACACCTCCAACGCTTTATTGTAATAATATAACATACTGTCACTTATATTGTTCTTATCAAAATACCTCGCCTTCAACTTATATAACTTTTGAAGTTCAAACAAGAAATTGGATTGTATAGCGAGGTCGATATACCGCTGTAAAAATGGACGCAAAATATCCCTTCTGTCCATAACATAATAACAATATGCCATCACGGAACTATTCTTGATCATAATTGCGGTATCGGTCTCCTTGCACAAAGACATAGACATCTCTCCATATTTCAGTCGTTGATTGAGATTGTTTGTGATGAGCGACACTTCATAATATAACCTTGCTTTTGTACTGTCCGGAAAATCGGACTTTGCCAAGTTCAACAAACTGTCAATCTGTGGCTGTGACGGTTCGACATATTCTTCATCACTTTCCTGAGCGATAACATGACAAGGCAGACCAAGCATCAATAATACAAGAATGGGAAATACAATTTCAAACCTCCCAGAATCACATAGGAAGTCATTATGACACATTCGATATGCGTAGGAACGGAGATTTGATTTCATTTACATTCTATTATTTTCCGACGCAAAGGTAAAAATTAATTTGTGGCAAAAAAAATTTTAACTAATTAAACTTATTTATATATTTGCAGTCAAATAAAACGGTTTAACCGTTAAATTAATTAAATTCCAAATAATAGTAGTATGAAAAGACAACTTTTGACATTAGCGGCGGCTATGATGTTTGCCACATCAGCCTTCGCACAGTGGGGACCTCCACGCGAGGACAATGATCCCACAGGTCTCAAAGACGCCTACAAAGACTATTTCAAGGTCGGTGTGGCAGTCAACATGAGAAACATCACCAATCCAAAAGAAGTGGAGACCATTCTCCGCGAGTACAACAGCGTAACAGCCGAAAACGATATGAAACCCATCTCGGTACACCCGCGCGAGGGTGTTTGGACGTGGGAAAAGGCTGACTCTATCGCCAACTTCTGCCGCAAAAACAACATCAAGATGCGTGGACACTGTCTCTGCTGGCACAGCCAATTCTGCGACTGGATGTTCACCGACGCAAAGGGCAAGGAAGTAACCAAGGAAGTCTTCTACGCACGACTTAAAGAGCACATCACCACAGTCGTAAACCGTTACAAGGACATCGTATATTGCTGGGACGTTGTAAACGAGGCAATTGCCGACAATGTGCGTCCCAATCCATGGAATCCCAACCCGTCGCCTTACCGTGACTCCCGCCACTACAAACTCTGCGGCGACGAGTTCATTGCAAAGGCATTCCAATTTGCACGTGAAGCCGACCCGAAGGCTCAGTTGTTCTACAACGACTACAACGCCGCCGACCCGGGCAAACGTGACCGCATCTACAACATGGTAAAGAAGATGAAAGAAGCCGGTGTGCCGATCGACGGTATCGGTATGCAGGGTCACTACAATGTATATGGTCCTTCGATGGAAGACATCTCGGCAGCAATCGAGAAATATTCTACAATTGTTGACCACATTCACTTCACCGAACTTGACGTCCGCGCCAACGAGGAAATGGGCGGTCAGTTGCAATTCAGCCGCAACGAAGGCGTAACAATCGACCCCGCCACCCGTACACTCCACGACAACATGTACTCCCAACTCTTCCGCACATTCCGCAAGTACAAGGACAAAATCGACGTCGTAACATTCTGGAACGTCAGCGACCGCGATTCTTGGGTTGGTGTCAACAACTACCCCCTCCTTTTCGACAAGGACTGCAAGCGCAAACCGTCTTACGGCATTGTCAAGAGGTTCAATGCAGCCCTCGACAATCCCAACATCAAGGAAGACTTCAAACCCTCAGAACTAAACCAGCCCGGTCAGGAATACCCGATGGTAAACTCTCAGGGCTACGCAAGATTCCGCGTAAACGCTCCCCAGGCTAAATCAGTAATCGTTAGCCTCGGACTCGGCGGCAATATGGGCGGTGTAGGTGCTACCGTACTACGCAAAGACAAGGACGGCTTCTGGACAGGCACTACCGAAGGCCCGATGGACGAAGGCTTCCACTATTACCACTTGACCATCGACGGCGGCGTTGTAAACGACCCGGGCGCAAAGAACTACTACGGCTCGGTACGTTGGGAAAGCGGCATCGAAATCCCCGCACACGACAAGGACTTCTACGCTGAGAAAAACGTTCCCCACGGCAATGTACAGCAAATCCTCTTTTGGAGCCCCAGCACCAACAAATTCCAGCGCGCATTCGTTTACACTCCCCCGACATACGGTGTGAACCCCAAGGAAAAATTCCCCGTACTCTACTTGCAGCACGGCTGGGGCGAGGATGAGACCGCTTGGAGCAACCAGGGCCACGAAAACCTCATTATGGACAACCTCATTGCAGAAGGCAAATGCAAACCCTTCATCATCGTCAATGCTTACGGCTTGACCAACGATTTCAAGTTTGGTTCAATTGGTCAGTTCACCGGCAAGGAGTTTGAGGAAATGCTCTGCAACGAACTCATTCCCTACGTAGATTCGCACTTCAAGACCAAGACCGACCGCAACAACCGCGCTTTGGCAGGTCTCTCGATGGGCGGTATGACCACCAAATTGATTTCTGGCCGCAGGGTAGATATGTTTGCATCGTTTGGCTTGCTGAGCGGCGGACAGTTTGCTCCTGGCGACTTCCAAGACAAGTCCCAAATCAAGTACCTCTTTGTAGGTTGCGGCGAAAAGGAGAATCCGCAAGGCATCAAGAAATCGGCGGCAGACTGCAAGGGCGCAGGCTACAACATCGAGGGCTACGTATCCGAAGGCACTGCACACGAATTCCTCACTTGGCGCAGGTGTCTGTATGTAATGGCACAGTCGCTCTTCAAGGATACAAAATAATATGATTCAATAGGACGCGATTGTAGAGACGCGATTAATCGCGTCTCTACATTAGGACACAATATAGGGGCTGTTCAAAAAATAAATTTGGACAGCCTCTTTTTTTGTATTAAATTTGCGGGAGATGTAGCAACCATTAAAACGTCAACATTATGAAAAAACACCTATCATTCCTCATATTACCGATAGTGATGACGGTAATCATATTTTTGGTCTTCATCGTGGAGAGGATGTTTATGACGAGTTTTGTGTCCGCCGGCATCCTGCCGAGGACAATTTCTGGACTCAAAGGCATCCTGTTTGCCCCGTTCATCCACGGCGATTGGAGCCATTTGATATCAAACCTTTCGGCGTTCCCAGTGTTGCTCGCAATGCTTACGCTCGTGTATAGGCGCAATTATGTTATGATATTTGCCACGCTTTATGTAATGACGGGACTTTTGGTGTGGATATTTGCGCGTCCGGCATACCATATCGGCGTGAGCGGCGTGATATATGCGTTGGCGTCGTTCCTCTTTTTTGGAGGCATAATGAGCAAAAGGATTGGCGCGATAGCAATTTCGTTGATAATAATCTTTCTCTATGGCGGTATGGTGTGGGGCGTTTTGCCAAGTCAGCCTCACGTATCGTGGGAGTCGCACGCCCTTGGCGCAGTGGCTGGATTCGTCTGCGGATTGATTTTCGTAAAAGACCATCCCAAGAAAGAGCCCAAGGACGAGGATTACGATTACAAGATACCGGGATTTTATGACAAAACGAGTACGGGGGAGGTATAAATTTAATGACGGTTAAATTAACCGCCGTTACATTACCCTTTCCTCTCTATCACTGCCCCTAACTGCCTCAGCCTATTGTCGAAATCCTCGTAGCCACGGTCTATCTGTTCGATGTTGTGGATTGTGGATTTGCCGGGGGCGGAGAGGGCGGCGATGAGCAATGCAACGCCGGCACGGATGTCGGGCGAAATCATTGTGGTGGGTTTCAGGGGGAATTTGTGGTCGAGACCGATGACAGTGGCGCGGTGAGGGTCGCAGAGGATTATCTGTGCGCCCATATCAATGAGTTTGTCAACGAAGAACAGGCGGCTCTCAAACATCTTTTGATGTATGAGGACGCTGCCTTTGGCTTGCGTGGCTACAACGAGGAGCACGCTCAACAGGTCGGGCGTGATGCCGGGCCACGGCGCGTCGGCTATCGTGAGGATAGAGCCGTCGATGTAAGACGCTATCTCATAACAGTTTTGCGCAGGGATGATGATGTCGTCGTTTTCAATATTAATCTTGATGCCAAGTTTGCGGAATGCCGTCGGGATAAGACCGAGTTGATCGACGCGGGCGTTTTGAATGCGGATTTCAGAACCCGTCATTGCCGCAAGTCCAATGAAACTGCCAATCTCAATCATATCGGGAAGGCAACGATGCTCAGTGCCGTTGAGTTTTGGCACACCGTTGATTTTCAAGAGATTGGAACCAATGCCTTGAATGTCTGCACCCATTGCAACAAGCATTTTGCAAAGTTGACAGATGTATGGCTCGCAGGCGGCATTGAAGATTGTGGTCTCGCCTTTGGCAAGGACAGCCGCCATCACAATGTTGGCAGTGCCGGTAACAGACGCCTCTTCGAGAAGAATGTAAGTGCCGCGCAGATTGTTGCCGAGGATAGTGTAGGAGGATTCGTTGGTATCAAAATTGAACTCCGCACCCAACATTTTCAAGCCGATGAAGTGAGTATCCAAATGACGACGGCCAATCTTGTCGCCGCCCGGCTTGGGCAGATATGCATAGCCAAAACGCGCAAGCAACGGACCCACAATCATCACCGAGCCGCGAAGTTTGCTACTTTTGGCGCGGAAAGCATCGGATTTCAGGTAGTCGAAATTGACGATCTTTGCCTGAAAAGTATAAGTGTTTTTCTCCGGGTGGGTAATCTCCACGCCCAACTCGCCGAGCAAAGCGATGAGATTGATGATGTCGCTGATTTCGGGGACGTTGGAGATTGTAACCTTTTGGTCGGTGAGCAATGTGGCGCAAATCACCTCCAACGCCTCGTTTTTCGCGCCCTGCGGTGTCACAGTGCCGTGCAGCCGCTGTCCTCCTATTATCTCGTATGAAGCCATAGTGTTATCGGTAATACCTGCGGTTTTGGTTGCCGTTATTGTTGTTGCGATTGTTTTGATTGTTGCGATTGTTTCGGTTGTTTTGGTTGTTGCGGACGTACTTCGCCTTCATAAAGTCGGCACTGTCGATGAGTTTCAATCCCTCGTCGGTAACGCTCAACTTGCCTTCCGAAATCTCCTCCAACACATTGAAAATCACCTCGTCTTTCACGTCTTCCTTGTTCCAAATGAGGTAAGTTTTCTTCATGTGATTGGTGATTGTCTTGATGAGATTGTCGCGGCGGTCAGGGTCGTCGATGCTAACAGCCTTTTCTATCAGGTATTCGATGATGCGTCCAAAAGTTGGGAACTTCATATCGCCGAAATACGCTGGCACGGATTCGGGCTTGGCGTTGAGGCTGTCGCGCAGGGGTGCGGGGAATGGCGAATATTTAGCCAACTTGTAATCCGACATTATCACCAAATGATCCCAAAGGATGTGCTTATAATCGGGATTTTCCCTAATCTGCGGATTGAGTATGCCCATAACCGACACAATCGCGTTTGCGGACTTCTCTTGGTCGATGGGATTGGTGAGAGCCACCGTGTAATCTATCATCAACTTTACATTCTGTCCGTATTCCGGAAATTGGAGTGGTTGGTTATCAGTATTATATTCCATATCTAAAATGTTGTTAATTAACAATTTGAATATCTGCA
>JAGCRY010000187.1 GCA_017964465.1 Bacteroidales bacterium
CCAAGAAGAAGGATAAGATGGTAATCAAGGACGGTTGCTGTGATTTCAAGGTTGAGATTTGGGTGGAAGACCTTGACGCGCTCACTACGTCAGGTCTCGTTAGGGTTTCGTTTCCCGAAAAGACCGTCCTCAAAAACCTTGATGTTGATTGTTCGGGAATGACGGAACTCTTGTTTGATGATTTGGAAGTGTCTGAATTGTTGACGGTTACAATGAGCGGCACAGGTACGGCTAACATCAACGGCAAATTCGGAGCCATCGAAATCGGTGCGTCGGGCGCGTGTAACGTTTCGTTTTCAGGCGAGGCTCACGTGATGGATTTGACGGCGTCGGGCGCAAGTTCGATCACACTTTCCGGACACGCCAACAGGTTTACCGCAGATGCGTCGGGCGTGTCGAATATTACTTCCAAGAATTTCAATGCCGACGCGAAAAATGTCAATTTCTCAGGTATGGCTCGTATCAACATTACTGACTAATAAATATTTACAACTGAAAATGAAAAAGATTCTGACATTAATTCTGACGCTTGTCAGCGTTGTGGCACTCGCCCAAAGCAATATTTCGGGTGTCGTTTTAGGCGAAGACAATTCGCCAATCCAATTCGCCAACATTGTCCTGAGTGCATCCGACTCGTCATTCGTAAGCGGCACTATCACGGATGTTGACGGCAGGTTTTCAATCGAAAAAAATCCAAAGGCGTCGTTCATCGTCATTTCGTGTCTTGGCTATGAAACCGCGACGCTGAATCTTAACTCCGATTTCAGCAATGTCGTCCTCAAAGCCTCTGATATGCAATTGGACGAAATCACTATTTCTGCGGGACTCCCCAAAACGAGAATCAAGGATGGCGCGATGGTTACCGACGTTCAAAACAGCATTTTGGCGAAGACCACCACCGCAGAAAAAATGCTCGCCAAATTGCCCGGAGTGCGCACCACGCAGGACGGAATCGAAATTTTTGGCAAGGGTTCGCCTGAAATTTATATAAATGGTGTCAAGATGCGCGACAAGAGCGAACTTCAAAACATCGACCCGAAAAACGTAAAGACCGTGGAGGTAATCAACAATCCTGGCGCGGAGTACGACGCAGAGGTGCAGTCCGTCATCAGGATAACGACCTTGAAACCTGTCGGCGATGGTCTGAGTTTCAGTTACTTGGGGCAATATTCGCAGTGTGAGAACGCCGATTTTTACAGCGACCTCAACGTCAATTATCGCAAAGGGAAACTCGACCTTTTTGGCGGCGTAGAATGGATGAGAACCAAAATGTGGCAGAAGTACGTTTTGTACAACTCAATGCAATCCAATGCGTTATGGAATTTAGATGAAGTAACGGACTGCGACTTCCTGATGAAGGACATTACATATTCGGCTGGTGCGAATTATCAGTTTGACGACCACAATTTTGCCGGTTTCAAGTATAGGTACTATGACGACCTTTGCAACGACGAATATCTTGTATCGACGTTCAATGTGTACAAAGACAGCAAGTTGTACGACAAGATAACGGAAATCACCAAAAACTACACGCCCAAAGAATACCAACAATCGGTCAATGCGTATTACAACGGCAAAATCGGCGATTTGGGTGTTGATTTCAACATCGATTATTATCAGACTTACGAAGGAGTAGTTTCACGCGCCGAAGAGGACAGCGAGAACGAGGACGACCGTGTTGTGCCCACTTTCGACAAGGTGAAAAGCCGTATGATTGCCGAAAAACTCGTCTTGTCGCACCCGCTTTTTGGCGGCAAAATCAAGGTGGGCGGCGAAAACGTTGTCACCGAGTACAACGACAAGTTCAAGAGCGACGCCGAGGCCTTTGTGCCGACTGTCGAGAGTGAAAACCGTCAGCGCACCACGGCAGCGTTCGTTCAGTACGCCTACAAATTTTCCGACAATCTGAACGTGAACGCGGGCGTCAGATATGAAGACGTTGATTTTAAGCATTATAACGCCGACATTTTAGACGAAGAAACCTCGCGCAAGTACGACAACGTTTTCCCGTCGGCGTCGGTCAACTTTTCGCCCGGCGACTTTGAGATGAGCCTTTCTTATGTCAAGAAAACCAAACGTCCGTCATATTATTCGTTGCGAAATGCAATTATGTACGATAGTCGTTACAGTATGGAAATGGGCAATTCCGCGCTTTTGCCGCGTGAAATCAGCGACTTGACGTATATGGTTTCGTGGGATTTCTTGGAGTTTTCTTTTTCGTATAAGAATATCAAAAATGCCACATATTATTGGGATGTTATAAACGACGACCATCCCGAAGCGTATATCAGTCAGATGGTTAATGCAGACAAAAGGTTGTCACAATTGGCGTTCAATCTCTGCGCCGAGCCTGAGTTTGGAGTTTACACACCTACCTTTGACTTGACACTTGCGAAACAAGATTTTCGCGTTGTTTCTCAGTCTGTTACGCGAGTGTACGACAAACCTCGTTTCACGGCTGAAATCGACAATGTTTTTAGTCTTGAAAGTGGTTGGACATTCGACCTTGATTTCTATTTTTTTGGTCGCGGACATTCTGATGTATCTTATTACAAATCCAACTATTGTGTGTTCGATTTCTGTGTTTCTAAGACGTTTTTCTCTGATGCACTGTCTGTTGAGGTCGGTGTTTCTGACATCACAAACCACGAAGGACGCGACGAACGGTACTATTATTCGCGTGGATTTCAGGATTTGCGCGTGGAGTACGATTCGCGGGAGTTTTATCTCCAAGTCAATTACCGCTTCAACCCCGCCAAATCTAAATACAAAGGCACCGGCGCAGGAAACGAGGAGAGGGCGAGGATGTAATTTTTTTCCGACTTTGGCGGTGTAAATTGTGTAATTTTGGCGGTGTAAAGAGGTTTGCAAATTAAATTTTTAATTTGTAAATTAGCGCGATTTTTTTACAAATGGCATTATGGACAAAATCGAAATCTACAACACCCCCGACGGAAGCACTGCAATCAGCGTAAAGTTGGAAAATGAGACGGTGTGGCTTAGTCAAGCGCAGATGGCGGAACTGTTTGATACGGACAGAACATCTATCTTGCGACACATAAAGAATATTTATGCGACAGGTGAACTATTGGAAAGTTCAACTTGTGCAATTTTTGCACAGGTTCGGGAAGAAGGTACAAGAACCATAACCCGTAAAATACCGTTTTATAATTTAGATGTCATTATATCAGTAGGTTACAGGGTTAATTCAATACGCGGCACGCAGTTCAGGATTTGGGCAAACAAGGTTTTGAAGGATTACATAGTAAAAGGTTATGCCGCCAACGTCCGCCGTTTGGAGGAGTTGCAACAGACTATAAAAATCATCCGCCGCGCAGAGAAGATGCTCGACGCGGGGCAGGTACTGTCTGTCGTGGAGAGTTACACCCACGCGCTCAACCTTTTGGACGATTATGACCATCAGAGGGTCTTGAAGCCCGAAGGCGACAGGAACACTTATCAACTTGACATCCAAGAGTGCAGACAGTTTATTTCGTCGATGAAATTTGCCTCCGAGAGCGAACTCTTTGGCAACGAGAAGGACGGCTCGTTTGCGGGCAGCATAGGCGCAATTTATCAGACTTTTGGAGGAGAAGACCTTTATCCAACTGTTCAAGAGAAGGCCGCCAACTTGTTGTATTTCATTACAAAAAATCATTCGTTCAGCGACGGCAACAAGCGCATCGCCGCCGCAATGTTCCTCTATTTCCTCGACAAAAACAACTGCCTTCTCCACAATGGTCAAAAAATCATCAGCGACAGCACTTTGGTCGCACTCACGATTATGATCGCCGAATCCAAACCCGACGAAAAAGATATTATGGTGAATATTGTGATGCAGTTTTTGACGGGGGAGGAGTAAGTATAGATATGTACAATCTTTTTGAAATCAAATAATTTTGGCACTCTAAAATTTGGTTTGGCGGTGTAAATTGTGTAATTTTGGCGGTGTAAATTCCAAAATACCTCTGCATTATGAAAAAACTCTTCCTTATCGACGCTTACGCTATGATTTACAGGGCGTTTTATTCGTTGATAAACAATCCGA
>JAGCRY010000188.1 GCA_017964465.1 Bacteroidales bacterium
AAGAATCCCAAGATTCTCTCCAATCACCCGACAAGCTCCTACAAACTCGTAGAGCGCGGCAAGATTGTTGAGAAACTCGAAATCACCGACCCCGCCGCATTCTGGGAGCGCAGCAAGTTCCTGGTAATTGTGGCTGACTAAATTGGATGCAGACGGCTCGTCTGCTAAATAAACAAGATGCAGAAGCTTCGTTTTCTTAGGCGATGCTTCTGCATTTTTTTTATGTTGGAAAAGGATTTTATGTAAGTGAGGATTTTTTTGCAGGCGAGCCGCCTGCACTCCATTGTCAGAACCAAAAACCAACAAAAAACCGCGTGATATTCCTTGTGAACCTCGTTGAGACGTTGCGGCGGTCGCCGAGCAAGGTGGCGTAAAGCACATAGTCCATGCCAATAAACAAATGCTCAAAATTGTAAGACATTGCGGCGCGCCCCCAAATGCAGAGGTCGCTGTATGTGCGAGCCATAAACTGCTTGCCGGAAGTGGTCTTCACCTCGTTTTCCTCCCAAATCATAAATGTAGGTATCACAGAAAGGTGTATCAAAAATTTTTTCTTGGTAACGAAATTGTAGCCATACCCAAAACCAAAACCGCCGGTTGACGACATCACATCAAAATCGTGAGGTCCAGTGTGCATTTTGGCAGAGGCAAACGACGCACCGAGCAACAAACTGCCACAACTACGAATCTGCGTGTAAGACTTGTCGAAGGCGGCAGGGAAGGCAAATTTAGTGTTGTTGAAAACATAATACACAGAAAACATCCTCATCTTGAAATCAATGTCGCCACGATCGATAGAAAAAGAAGTATCGGCGGTATTGATGTCGGCGGCGAATGATGTAGCCCTGCAAAAATCGGTCTCGATGCCAAACCTCCGACAGAAAAACCTGAAATTGAACTCGCCATCATTCTTCCGTCCGCGCCTCGGCTTAAAACTATATCCGAATCCATATCCCCTGTAAGTGGCGAAAACACCCATCTTGTCGCTGAGTGAAGTATTGAAGTTGGCACGATTGCCACTCTTGCTAATCATTATCCCGATAGACGAAAAGTCTGGATGCAATGCAACCATAAACCGCTGTTTTGGGCGACTTACATACGCCGTATCAAAACCCGACTTGAAGTAAAATTCAGACACAAGGCTGTCTGCCTTAATCAGCATCCGTTTTTGCGCGAATACCGAAAGGCATATTTCCAACAATAATATGACGAAAAACAATTTGCGCATCAAGTCATTTTTAATTATATTTGCAGCGTAGCAATCAATATGCCAATAATTAACGAAGGGAAATACTCAACTTTAATAGTCACGACCATGCAACCCTGCAAAATCACCGTCATCCGGAAATGTCATCACGCCGACCTCTCCGCCCTATATGAAAACCCCATCGAACATGCCTGCGACATGATTGAGGGTCAGACGTTCATATCCCAAAACGCCGAAATGCCCGACGGATTCTGCGCAAGCGCGTGGCTGTCGCTGCAACCATTCGTAATGGCACTTGCCAACGGCGCACAGAATTTTTACGACGGATGGA
Organism: Bacteroidales bacterium; assembly: GCA_017964465.1. GTDB lineage: Bacteria > Bacteroidota > Bacteroidia > Bacteroidales > UBA3824 > UBA3824. The sequence continues at coordinate 1,539 of JAGCRY010000188.1, forward strand.
TGAAGAACCCCAAATCCGCAATGGTTTCGTGCAACGACGGATTCAGACCTGTGAGTTTCCTGGCGGAAGTGGTAGAATGACAAACTGACTACAAATTCTTACCAACCAACACAAAAATGCCGCCGGAAATATTTCAATTTCCGGCGGCATTTATAATTAGTGTAAGTCAAATCAATGCATTACAGCCACTTAACCAATGCGAAGTCTGTCCTGTGGACGAGGTTCTTGTTGGTGGGGAAGAGGCGGAAGCCGTAGTTGAAGTTGCCCGGCTTAACGGGGCGGAGTTCTACGGAGTAGTGAGCGAAACGACCCTCCACCTTCTGCAAGGTCAACGGAGCCTTTGAGAGCAACTTGGAACCGCCGTTGCTGAGTTCGGTCATCACCATCTCAACGCCGAGGTCTTCTGCACTGAGGCCGCCGAGGTCGAGAACCACCTCGCCAAAGTATTCTTCGCCCATATAGAGCGCATCCTTAACGATTTCGTGGAAGTTAATCTTGACAACCTTGATGTTTTCCCAATTCTTCACAACCTTGTACTTCCAAGCGGCGAGTTCACGAGCCACTTCGTAGTTGTTGGCGTTGACATCTGCACCAGTAACAGCCAACTTGTTGTAGTAACGCTCGTAGTAGTCGTCGAGTTGACGCTTCATAGTGAAGTTGGGCGCAATGTGACCGATTGAGTTCTTGATGACGCTTACCCACTGCTCGGGAACGCCCTGCGCATTGCGGGTGTAGAACTTCGGACAGATGTCCTCGATGATTGTACGGTAGATAGTAGCCGCGTCAAGGAGGTTCTGGTAATCTTGGTTCTGATAAGCGCGCTCCTGCGGCAAGCACCAGCCACCGTCGGGACGGTAGCCTTCCACCCACCAGCCGTCAAGCACAGAGTAGTGGATTGCGCCGTTCATAACAGCCTTCATACCCGATGTACCCGATGCCTCGAGCGGACGGGTCGGGGTGTTCATCCAAATATCGACACCCGAAACGAGTTTCTTGGCGAGGGCGATGTCGTAATTTTCGAGGAAGAGAATCTTGCCTGCAAACTCGGGACGCTTGCTGATTTCAACAATCTGCTTGATGATGCCCTGTCCGCCGCCGTCTGCGGGGTGAGCCTTGCCCGCAAAGATGAACTGCACGGGACGCTCGGGGTCGTCAACAATCTTCTTCAACATTTCGAGGTCGGTCAAGAGCAAGTTGCCACGCTTGTAAGTAGCGAAACGACGAGCGAAACCGATGGTCAAAGTGTTGGGGTTCAATGTATTCTTGATGCGAACCATCGACGACGGAGCCTCGCCGCGTGCCTGATAGTCGGCAGCCATCTTCACCTTGATGTAGTCGATGAGGTCTTTGCGCTTCTGCTGACGCATCTTCCAAATCTCGGCGTCGTCCACATTCTGAATAACATTCCACAACGACTCGTTGCTCTGATCTTTGATGAATTTGGGATCGAAAGTCTTGTTGTAGAACTGCTGCCACTCCTTGGCTGCCCACGTCGGATAGTGAACGCCGTTGGTAACGTAGCCGATGTTGAGTTCCTCGGGATAGTAACCGTCCCACATGTAGTTGAACATATTTTTGGTAACTTCGCCGTGGAGCATCGACACGCCATTGACCTCCTGAGAGAGTTGGCAAGCGAGGTACGAGAAGTTGAACTTGTCGCCACGATCGTCCACATTCTTCTTGCCCAATGCGAGGAACTCCTTCCAGGTGATGTGCAGACGCTCGGGATAATGTCCCATATAGGTGAGAATCATATCCTCCGGGAATGCATCGTGTCCAGCCGGCACGGGAGTGTGAGTGGTGTAGAGCGTGGATGCACGGACAATTTCGAGGGCTTCGTTGAGGGTGAAGTTGTGCTCAGAAATGAGGTTGTTGACACGCTCGATGCCCATAAGAGCGGCGTGACCCTCGTTCATGTGGTAAATCTGCTTGGTGATGCCCATCTTGCGGAGAGCACGGATACCGCCCACGCCGAGAAGCATTTCCTGTTTGAGGCGGTTTTCCTGATTGCCGCCGTAGAGGTGATACGTTACGCCGCGATCCTCCTGCCAGTTGGCGTCGAAGTCAGTATCAAGGAGATAGAGTTCGATGCGGCCTACCTGAGCCTTCCAAACATTGGCGGTAAGTTTTCTGCCCGGGAACGCCACCTGAACCGTGAGTTGGTTGCCGTTGGCGTCCTTCACTTCGGTGATAGGCAGCGACTTGAAGTCCTGCGGAACGTCTTCGGCGATTTGGTCGCCCCATACGGAAATCTTCTGACGGAAATAGCCGTAGCGATAGAGCAAGCCGACAGCCACCATATCGACGTTGGAGTCGGAAGCCTCCTTCAAGTAGTCGCCAGCGAGGATGCCGAGGCCGCCCGAGAAGATTTTGAGCGAATCGTGGATGCCGTACTCCATACAGAAGTAAGCCACCGACGGGCCTTTTGCATTCTTCTTCTCGTCCATATATGCCTTGAAGTTGGCATATACCTTTTCATATTTGGCGATGAAGTCGGCGTCGTTTTCGAGTTCTGAGAGACGGTTGAGATCCACCATACGCAACAGTTGCACGGGGTTCTGTCCCGACTTTTCCCACAGGCCGTCTTCGCCGATGGTCTGCCACATTTCTTCGGCTTCGTAGTTCCAACACCACCAAAGGTTGTAGGACATCTCCTCCAAGCCTTTGAACTTGCCCGAAAGGTTGGGCTGTACCTGAATGTTTCTCCAAATGGGATTGTTCACTTTTATTTCTTTTATGTTAAACGATTCTTTTGAATATTTGGTGAAGTCTGCCTCGTCATAACGCTTCTTGGTGCGCTCCAATGCCGTCGAGTATGCTTTGAGGTAGTATTTGGCGAGGTTTTTCCACAGGAACTGCTGCGAGAGCGCGTATGCAGCCTTGCGGTTGACTTCCATGTGCTTGGCGTCGAGGTTTGCATATTCCACAACAGCCTTTGCGAGGCTTTCCGACACTTCGTTGTAGTTGTCGTCGGTACGGTGAAGCACTACGACAGGCTTTGCGTCGGCTGGCAACAATCCTTGGCTGTACTTGCCGAAGCCTGCGAGGTCGGTGGTTATGGTGGGCACCGAGAATGCAATCGACTCCATCGGCGTGTAGCCCCAAGGCTCGTAGTATGACGGATATGCCGTTACGTCCATACCGATGAGGAGATCGTAATACGACATATTGAAGATTCCGTCGTCACCTTTGAGATATGACGGCACGAAAATCAACTTAATCTTGCTGTCCTTGCTGTTGTCGAGTCCGAGTTGGATGGCGCGGTTGCATACTGCATCGTACTCCACATAATGGAGGCCGTGAGTGAGGTAGCGCGAATATTTGTCGTTCTTGACCGGCTCTTTGCCACCATCGAGGGCTGCTTTGAGGTCGGGACGTGCGCCGTAATGGTTGGCGGGCACGGTGATTATAGCCAAGAGATTTTTATTCTTGTCGAGTGTGCCGAGATCCTTGATTTTTTTGAGGCTTTCGAGGAATACGTCGATGCCTTTGTTGCGGTACTCATAACGACCTGATGTGCCGAGGATTACGGTGTTTTTGTCGTCAAATTTTTCACTGAACAACTTGCTTGCCACATCGAGCATCTTGGCGCGGGCTGCGGTGCGACGGTTGTTGAATACCGAACCCTTTGGAACAAAATCGTCCTCGAATCCGTTGGGCGTTACGTAATCTACCGCCCTGTATGTAAACTGCTTGCACTCTATAGCCGTGATTTCGGATACTGTGGTGTATGCGTCGGCAGTGAGTGCGGAGAGTTTTTCGCACGACTGCTTTGCCACCATATTGAACTCACGCGCCTTGGTGTCGCCGTCGTAATTGTTGATGGGGCCATACAAAGGCTGACCGTTGCCGGCGATGCTGCGTCCTATCGCTGTGGCGTGAGTGGTGAATACAGATGCAATTTCGGGCGCGTACTTCTCGATGTAGAGGATTCCCGCGCCGGTCATCCACTCGTGGAAGTGCGCAATGACGCGGTTTTCGGGTTTGAGGTTGTAGGTACAGAAACTCTCAATCACCTTGCCCGCCGAATATCCGAAAATGACGGGTTCGATGTAGCCCCAATCGCCTGAGATTGAGTCGAGTTTGTAGGTCTCCCACAACTCCGCAAAAATCTTGTCTTTTTTGGAAATGTTTTGCGAAAAATCGACGAGAATCACGATAGGTTCGCCGACAATCTTCCAACGACCGATCCTCACGCGGGTTTCGGTGCGGTTGATCATCTCCCTCCAATCGGCGTATAGCGTCTTGTCTTCCACAAACTCGGGGTTCTCCTCAGAGTTTTGCCAAATGTCGGGACCTATCATTATGAGTTTGTCGCCGAACTTCGACTTCATCGTCTGCGCCTTGGTGGAGACCACGGTGTGGATGCCGCCCACCTTGTTGCAGACCTCCCAACTCGTCTCAAAGACGAAATCGGGCGTAAGTTCTGTTGATGCCATAAACGGTTTTAATGTTTTAAACTGTTATCAAAATCAGGCAAAAAGACATCAATCTTCCGATACCAATTTGACCATAATAAGGCGTAGCCGTAGTTACGGTTTTTTGCCGCGCTAAAAATAGGGATAATATTGTTAATAGCCAAGTTTTGCGACAAGATTTTTTGTTAATTTTTCATTAAGTATTGAGGATATGGGTGGGTATCAGAGGATTGGAGGGAGAAGGCATTATGGAAGATTTTGATTATTGCAAAAGAAAAACCTGATAAAAATTGCAACTAAAACATTTTTTTCATTCCACAACAAGCCTATTCTCATTCATCCTTGACATATACTGCTGAATAAACGCCTTCAAGAATGTAACCGTGGCATCAACATCCACCGTACCAACAAGGTTGTTTTTCAACAATTTGTCGGTTTCGGCATATACCGCCGTAACATCTTTGCCGTCAAACTGCACGAAATATCCGCCCTTCAAAATTTGGTAGATTCCGTTGAAATAACTTACGGCAAAAGTCTCCTCGGCGGGGGTGCGCAAGAGGTCAACACCAAACGAAATGTACGGCCTTTCATATCCCAAATAGCCTAACACAGTGGGCATTACGTCTATCTGTTGGGCAATGCCAGGGCGGTCGCCGACGAGCGTAGTGTCGCCGGGCGCGTAGAAAATCACAGGGCCTGCAAAACGTCCGAGGTCGGTCTGATACTCGTCGTGGTCGGAGAGGTTGGAGTGGTCGCTACAAATCACAAAAATCGTATTATTATACCACGGCTGGCGGCTGGCAGTCTCAAAAAACTTGCCGATTGACATATCCGTATATCTTATACACTTGTGAATCAGGAGGTTTTCTTCGGGATAGACAGATTTGTATTTGTCGGGAATTTGGAATGGGTGATGGCTGCTCGCCGTGAATACTGCCGTCATAAAAGGTTCTTTCATCTTAGACATCTCGGCGGCATAAAACTGCAAAAACGGTTCGTCCCAAATAGCCCAATAGCCATCGAACTCCGCCTCGCCGCCAAATTCTGGTGCTTCGTCAAACTCCGTGCGACCATAATATTTTTGGAAGCCCGTCGCATTTGCAAACGCCTCAAAACCCATACTGCCGTTCTTAGCGCCGTGGAAAAACGCCGTCTGATAGCCAATCTTGCCGAGTTCCACAGCGATGCCGTCGAGAGTATTGAGCGATGCAGGCGTCAGGAAAAACGGCTCTACAAAATACGGAATACCACTCAGGACGCTCGGCATACCGTCGATGGACTTGCGACCGTTGCAATAACTCTGCTGAAAAATCATCGATTTCTTCGCCAAACTATCAATAAAAGGCGTGTAGCCCTTGTAGTTGCCGCCCTCCAAATCCTTGTTGTAACAGCCCATAAACTCCCGCGAAAAACTCTCAACTATCAGCACCACAACGTTTTTGCCCTTGTTGTTGATATTGAGAGAATCCACCACGGGCTTGTGCAACGGAGTGTAGATGCGCGAAAGTTCGTCAACACTGTAATATTTTGGGTCAACAAAAGGCTTCTTGTTGATAGTCCTGATTATAGAAAACGGCGTGTTCAAAATCAGCGGTGCTTGAATCGGACTTTTTACATACTGATTGGCATTGCTGATTGTAATTGGGCGCGTGCTACGGTCGATGCCGCCACGGATTCCAATGATGGCGAGTATCACCACCACCGCCATAAAAACAATCCTGAACCCATAATATTTGATATAACTGATGATATTCCTTTCTGGTCTGAAACACAGCGGGTTGCAATACAACTTCCAAATAATCCAAATCAAAACCGCCGCCGCCAACACCAAATACCATTGGCTCAGAGCCTCCTTGCCCAAAATCTGACCGATATTGTCTTCGTGTTCAAACTCCTCAAAAACGCTCGCCGTACTCCTGCGTTCCGTCCACTGAAAATAACGGGCATCCACCAAATTGGCAATGATGGCGATGGAATTGGGGATTATATAAGCAAACTTGACAATCCACTTGTAAACGCCGTTTTTTTCTTTCAGGTGCAACGGTATCAACGCCAACACCAAAAACAGCAAATTGGTATAGATAATCGCCGACGTATCAAACACGAGCGAACCCTTAAACAACGTCCCAAAATTGTCGCCAAAGACGCCTTCCGAATAGCGTGAATAATTGACAGCCAAGAAGATGGCTCGGCACACTTGATAGACAATATACATCAAAAATATGTCCCAGAGTGTCCTGAAAAATGATTTAGCAAGGCTTGCGTTTTCTGATCTACTGTTCATAATTAATTGTGATGACAAAATCGGCTGCAAAGTTACAAAAAAATTTAGTTGCAGTAATAATAATAGAACCAATAAGTATGCCCAAAAAGTTCTTTTGCCTTCTTCGGATTTTGAGCCTCGCCGGACGAATAGAATTTGCCAAACTCGCTGAAACGGCGCGTCAGGTCGTTGTTATTAGACATCACCTTATTAAATTCGTCCTTATTATGTAGGAAAAGATAAAGCAACGTCGCCTCATAAATATGTGTGCCCAATTCGCCTTCGGGTCGGTACTTTGCCAAAAATTCATACAACCGCGCCAAATCCTTGTTGAGCAATAGACAACCAAGAAAATAATTGAAAACTTTTGCGTTGTGAGGGTTGTTGTAAAGCAAATTGTACAAGAAATAAGACCCCGTTGACGGTGTGAAAAAAACATCTTGCTGCATCTCCAACGGCTTCATCTTCCAATCCGCCAACGCTTCGGTGTGCGCCGGGTCGTTGAGGTATTGTTCGGCGCGGAGAGCCCACGCACGGTAGAAGATGGTGGCTTTTAGTTTCTGTATGTATCTAATTGCCAACGCCTTCTCGCCCTTCAACATCGCGCACTCGGCAAGCCTTTTGTATAGACGCGCCGACTTTTGTCCAGAATTGACATTCTCCATAGCCTCCACCGTGAGCCGCTCCGAAATGTTGACAAGCCCAAGGCGAAAATATATCTCGCTGTTGCAGATGCTCTTGTCCTGCGAATTGATTGTGGACGAGATAAGGCCATCCACGCCCACCTGCACAAAATTGAACATTTTGGAAACAAGCAAGCCGTGTTCGCTCAATGCGAGGTTGAGATAACACTGCGACATATAGGTAGAATACTTGTTGCGCTGAGCCTTGTCCACCTCCTCAATAATACCGCCCCACTGTTTGTAACGCGTCATACGGTCAACCTTGTAATTGAGCATCGTTCCGGCATCGTAATTGGTTGTCATATAGAATATTAACGCACCGACGGCTACGGCGTACAGCGGCAGGCACACCAAGGGTTTCGATAGATTAATCTTGATTTTGGACAATACAATACTTATAATAATTATGCCAACAGCAACGAACCACACCGCGCAACTCTTGTCGGTAAAACGGATGTAATCAACGCCCGAAAACGCTCCGTAAAGCCCGTCGTCCTGCATTATTTTCTTGATAATCAACCAACTAAACACCAGCAATCCGACATTGATGACAGGGAAAATGTAATCTCTTTTCTGCAACGACTTCACCGTCAACGCCGCAATGTATATCAAGCAACACCAACCGCCTGTCACCCAGTAAATTATCGGAGTAGCAACACCAAGCAAAATTTTATTGTCCGTAGTGTCAATCAATCTCGTAGCGGCAACGGCAATCAGCACCGCCACGCATCCGCCAAACACCACATTGTATTCAACCGCAGCCGCCACCACACCCAAAGCGCAGATAATTCCAAACAGGTCGGAGGTGCGCTCGTTGCAGCCATTGTTGACGAAAAAGCCTTTCAAAATCAATTGTATGCCACCCGCCAACAGCGCGACAATCAACGCCGACCAATGCGAATACATAAAAAACTGCACAAAAAAACAGCCCAAATAATCGCTCAATCCTCCCGGTCGCAGACACATATCGGCAAAAAATTCGCCATTGAACATAAATATCTGCAACCCTTCCTGATAGGCATACATCGGGGCGTAAAACATTAATACAACGACAATTACAAACGCTGCCGTCAATATCGAAGATATATGTTTTTTGATGAAATCCATTACTTGCAAAATTTTGCCCAAAATTGCTAAAAATTTTTGTCATCTACAACCAAAACAGCAAACAAAATGGGCATCAACTGCAAAAAAATTGCGTATCTTTGCAGCCAACTAACTACAAAAATAATATTATGAAAAGAATAGCCCTTGCACTCTTGCTACTATTGCAAATATCTTGTGGTGTCAATGTAACCGACACCATATCTGTGGACTGTGAACCGATGCTATATCCTGATTACAACGGCGTTACAATCCCCAAAAACATCGCGCCGCTCAATTTTACGACGTTGAGGATGGATTCGTTGCAGGGCATCGAGGCGCGGATTAAGGCGGCGGAC